>SVMS01000002.1 GCA_015067255.1 Oscillospiraceae bacterium | reverse complement strand
TTTAATTTCTTCTATAAACACAACAAAAGAGAAGTATAATTTGTAAATATGAGCAGAACAACAATTTACAAATATATTTCACTACTCAAAAAACTAAAAGGGAGCGGCACAAAACCGCTCCCAATTTTTTATGAATGAGGGTTATATATCATATCATAATATATGATGTAATTAATAGGTGTAGTTATTACTGATAAATTACATAAATAGTAATAATTTTAAGTTTAAGAGTAATAACTATATTGTTTTTCAGTAATAAGCGTTGACAAAAACAAAATTGTGAACTATAATGGTTATAGATATTTGAGGAGGTGTTTTTATGAAATACACGACTGAAAAAAAGCAAACTATTGTTTTATATATTTTGGAAAAGATAGTTGCAGAAACACAGAGTCTTTCCAAGGTTGTGGCAGAAACCTTTAATATTAGCACAAATACGGTTCATACTTATTTGAATGAATTGATTGAAAAGGGTATTATTGAAAAGCAAAAGAGAGGTAAGTACAATTTAGTAAATACGCATAATGAATACACCTTCAAAAGAAGTGCAGGAGATTTAATAAGTGATACTCTTCCCTATGAGGTTTGTCTTGAAAAAGAAATTAAGCACTTGGGTGAGAACGTTCGACGTATTTGGTCTTATGGCTTGAGTGAAATGGTTAATAACGTTATTGATCATTCTAATGCGGAGAATATGAAGGTAATTATTATTCAAAATTATTTAAAAACATACGTGTTATTAATGGACGATGGGGTGGGTATTTTTGAAAAGATCAAAAATCACTTTGATTTACCTAACTTAGATGAAGCAATTTGTGAATTGTTTAAAGGTAAGTTAACTACTGATGAAGCAAACCATTCCGGAGAAGGAATTTTCTTTACATCTAAAATGATGGATGTTTTTTTGATTTCATCCAGCGGTAAAATATTTACATCATCTAAATTTGAAGATGATAACATTCTTGATATTAGTAGCAAGGTTAAAGGAACTTGTGTGTTGATGTCTTTATCAAATTTCACTCATAAGACTCCTAAAGAGATTTTTGACCAATATTCAGATATTGAGGGAAGCTTTATTACAACCAGAATTCCACTCAAAAATATTTTTGATGCAGCGCCCGTATCTCGTTCTCAAGCGAAAAGAGTATGCAATCGCTTGGAAAAATTTGAAGAAGCTATTCTGGACTTTGATGGAATAGAATGGATGGGACAAGGTTTTGCACATCAGATTTTTGTGGTTTTTCAAAAAGCTCATCCGGAGATATCAATAGTTCCTCAAAATATGAATGATAGCGTTGAAAGCATGTATAATCACGTTATTAAGACTAATTGATGAAAAAAACTGACCAATCGCAAACAACTTTTGAATTTATTCGTAAGCCTATTTGAGAATAAGCAAAAACACGATATTTTAAATGACAGTTGCCCACGCAGTTGCTATTGAAGAAGCAAACAAATAATCGGAGATTGTTTGTAATTAAATTTGCCTTACGGCAAATGAAATTCATGTTATGAATGAAATGCTAACGCATGAAATGTGCCGCATCTTTTGATGTGGCACATTGCAGACTATATAAAAGGCAGACTTGCTTGTCTGCTATTGATTTATATATTTCAAAGTGATATAATAAAAGAATAAAAAAGGAGGAAATATTATGAAAAAGATTATTTCTTTATTAATTTTAGCAGTACTTTTATTATCCTGTTTTGCAGGCTGTTCTCCTAAATCCGCAGGAGACACATCTTCGGATATCGTATCGGGGGATTTTGAGAAGCCCGAGAACTATGCAACGGTTATGCTTGTAACAATTAACCCTCAATTCAGACTTTATCTTGATGAAGAAGGAGTTGTTTTGGCTGTTGAAGCAATCAATGACGATGCTAAAACAATAAAAAATATATCATTTAAAGACCAAAAGGCTGAAACGGTTGTTCAAAATCTTGTTGTTGCAGCGAATGACGGCGGATTTATCAAAGAGAATGCAGTTGTTGATATAAAGATTGCATCGGTTAAAGATAATGACGTAACAGAGATTCTTGACAAGGTTAAAACCTCTGTTAATACTAAGCTTACCGAAATGAAAATAGAGGCTGAGGTTAAAGCTTCTGTTTCAAAGGACATACTTCCTGAAGAAGACAGTTCTTCACAGATTACATCTTCAGAGGAGATTTCTTCTGATACATCTTCTGTTGAAAGCTCTTCAGAGCCTTCTTCCAACACAAGCTCAGCACCTGCTTGCAAGCACACAAACAAAAAGGCAACTCCTGCTGCAACAGGAAAGAATACTATTGACGCTTCCAAGCTTGATATGGTAAATCATAACCTTGTCTGTGCAGATTGTAATGCGTCTCTTGGAACCGAAGCGCATAAGGTTGAAAACGGCAAATGCACCCTTTGTTCACAGAATAATTTTGCTCAAAAGAAGTTTTCTGTTGTGAACGCATCTTACACATGGGATGGATACCCCGATATAAAGGATAGCGGCGCAGTTTCCTATGAGGTTATGCTTATGAAATCGTGGAATGCTGCTGCAAAGGATGAATATGCAGTTGATGAATGGCATTATAAAGTTCCTGAAGCAGATATGCTTGCCACTATAAGAAATAAGTTTGTTATAACAGATGCTCAGTTTGAGGAACTTAAAGCTCTTGGAAGATATTCGTTCTTGTTTGGTGGACACACATATTCAAACGGCTTCTTTAATATTGAGCTTCCTGCCGCAGGCGGTCCACCGGAATATGAACATAAAGAAGTTGGATATGTGGATAACGGACAAGGAAAATTTACCGTTTATATGGATTGTGTTAAGTGTGATTATGAGGCAGATCCCCCCACTTTAGTACATGATTACTACTATGCAGTAGAATACACATACAGCGGATTTTCTAATCTTTCAATAGTTCAAGGTGATTATTCTTTCGAGATTGCAGGATTTACTCCTGTTGTTGATTCATTGAGAGTAACATCTATTAAAAAGGTTGCAAGTATTCCTTCTGATATGATAAAGCTTTAAATTAAGCCTATAAAAAAATCAGACATTCGTTTTGAATGTCTGATTTTTTGCTATTTCTCTGCATCTTCGTTACGTATCTGAACACGTCTTATTTTACCGGAAATTGTTTTGGGAAGCTCATTTACAAATTCTATTATTCTGGGATATTTGTAAGGAGCAGTAACTCTTTTAACGTGTTGCTGAAGCTCAACCTTAAGCTCTTCTGAAGGAGTGTATCCGTTGGCAAGAACGATAGTTGCTTTAACTATTTGTCCTCTTACAGGGTCGGGAACAGCTGTTATGGCAGTTTCAAGTACAGCAGGATGTTCAACAAGTGCCGATTCAACCTCGAAAGGTCCTATTCTGTAGCCCGAAGATTTTATAACGTCGTCGGAACGGCCGATGAACCAGAAATATCCATCCTCATCGCACCAGGCAACGTCGCCTGTGTGATATAAGCCGTCAAACATAACGGAGGAGGTCATTTCCTTTTCCTCGTGGTATTCATAAAATACACCGGTAGGAATACCGTTCTTTAAGTCAATACATATTTCTCCCTCTTCACCAACCTCGCAAATTTCTCCTCTCGGATTTATAAGCTTAGCGTTGAGAATAGGGGAGGGCTTACCCATAGAGCCGGGTCTTGGCTCAAACCAAGGGAAACAAGCAACGATAACGGGAGTTTCCGTTTGTCCAAAGCCTTCACGAAGCTTAATTCCTGTAAGGTTGTACCATTGTCTGTAAACCTCGGGGTTGAGGGATTCGCCTGCGTTATAGGTAGCTCTTAAAGAGGAAAGGTCAATTCCCGAAAGGTCCTCTTTAATAAGGAAACGGAAAACTGTAGGGGGTGCGCAAAATGTTGTTATATGATATTTTTCTATCATCTGAGCAATTTCAATAGGCTGGAATTTGGACTCATAGTCATAAACAAATACGGCAGCACCCATAATCCACTGTCCGTAAAGCTTGCCCCAGGAGCATTTTGCCCAGCCTGTATCGGCTAAGGAAAGATGCAGGTCGGTTTCTTTAAGATTTTGCCAGAAGCCAGCAGTCAAAATATGTCCTAAAGGATAAACAAAGTTATGAGCAACCATTTTAGGCATACCTGTTGTACCTGACGTGAAATACAAAAGCATAAGGTCGTTATTTTTAGGCATTTCATCGCCGGTAGGCTCAACAAAGTCCTCGGAAGCTTTTTCGACAAGCTCATCAAAATCTATAAAACCGTCGCATTTTCCGCTTATTGTAGCCATTTTAACGTCTGGCATCTGAGGCTTTAAATCATTTAAAGCATTAGTCAGATAAGGGTCATTTGCAACGATGATAAGGCTTACGTTAGCCTTTTGTATACGGTATTTTATATCCTTTTCGGTAAGCTGATGAGTGGCGGGGATAATAACGGCGCCAAGTCTGCAAATGGCAGGGTTTATGTACCAATATTGATAGCGTCTTTTAACCATAAGCAAAACTCTGTCGCCTTTTTTAATTCCCAAAGAGCGAAGCGCATTTGCAGCTTTCTTTGAAAGCCTTGAAATGTCCGAAAAGGTGAAAATTTTCTCTTGTCCTTCGTCGTTGCACCAAACCAAAGCTTTTTGGTCAGGAGCATTTTGAGCGTAATCGTCAATGACATCACGGGCAAAATTGAAATTTTCGGGGATATTTATTTTGAAATTTTTCTTGAAATCCTCATAGCTTTCAAAGCTCATATTGGCAAATTTTTCAGCAACTCTCATATGATGAGCAAGTGCTCACGTCACCACCAGTTCTTAAATATATATAATGCAAAATTAAATAACAATAACTAAAAGCTTGGAGGGCTTATTGTCAAGAGCCTTCATTCCGTGAGGTAATGCGGAGTTGAAATAGAGGGAGTCACCCTCATTTATAATTACCTCGTGCTCTCCTATTCGCACAAGCATACGTCCTTCAACGCAATAGTGATATTCCTGTCCGTTATGGTCGTTTAAATGCATAGGTTCACCGTCAGGCACAGGCTCAACAGTAACCAAAAGAGGCTCTATTTTTCGACCGTTGAAAGAATGAGCAAGATTTTGATATTTATAGCCTGCAGTTCTTTCGACCTCAAGACCGTTATTTTTTCTTACAACAGAGTAGTTGTGAAGCTTTGCTTTTTCACCTGTAAGAAGCTCGGTCATACTGATTTCAAGAACGTTGCATACATCGTAGAGAAGGCTGACGGGAATTGACAGCTTTCCGCTTTCGTACTCGGCATATTCCGAAGGCTCCATCTGCATAGCTTTTGCAAGGTCAACCATAGAATAGCCGGAAAGCTCTCTGATTTCTTTCATACGCTGAGCAATTTCAAAATTTTTAACTGACATCAGAATAGCCTCCGTTAAAATAATTAATAATTGTATCCGATTTCAATAGCTTTTATATTAAGCTCAAGCATATCAGCTTTTTTCGGAGGAATACATTTTTCCAAAGCTTTTTTAACTGTTTCTATAGTTGTAAAGCCTGTTTCTTTAAGCATTTTTCCGAAAATAATCATATTTGCAAGGCCTTTTAAGCCGTTGTCAAGAGCAAGCTGTGTAGCAGGAATATAAAAAGCTGTAACGTCTGTTCTGCTGCTCTTTTTGTCGATAAGTGAGCTGTCAGCAAAAATCATTCCGCCTGCTTCAACCTTTGCTTCAAAAGCATCGAAAGAGGGAAGATTGAGAGCGATAAGATTTTTGGGATTTAAAACAAGAGGAGAACCGATAGGCTCGTCGGAAACAGTAACAGAACAGTTAGCTGTACCTCCGCGCATAGCAGGTCCGTATGAAGGAAGCCAGGAAACTTCCTTATTGTCTACCATTCCGGAATAGGAAATAACCTTTCCGATAAAAAGAACGCCTTGACCGCCAAAACCGGCGAGAACAAATGTATGAGTACTCATAATGTGTCTTTAGCCTTTCCGACTCACAAAATTTAATACTTGTTTACCGTGAGTCTGATAAACAGTTTGAAATTTAATTTATTCGTTGGTTTTATCCTTGTATACGCCCAAGGGATAATAAGGAATCATATTGTCCTTTAGCCATTGGATAGCATCCTTGGGAGCAAGTCCCCAGTTGGTAGGACAGGTTGACAATACTTCAACTATTGAGAAGCCTTTTCCTGCAATCTGGGTTTCAAAAGCCTTTTTGATAGCCGCTTTTGTCTTTGTAATACCGCCGATGCCGTCAATAGCAGTTCTTTCAGCGTAAGCAACGCCGTCAAGAGTAGAAAGCATCTCACAAACTCTTACAGGGAAGCCTGCTTTTGAGGTATCTCTTCCGTAAGGAGTAGTCTGTGTTACCTGACCGGGAAGAGTGGTAGGAGCCATCTGACCGCCGGTCATACCGTAAATTGCATTGTTTATAAATATTATAGTAACATTTTCGCCTCTTGTAGCAACATGTACTGTTTCAGCAGTACCGATAGCCGCTAAGTCACCGTCACCCTGATATGTAAATACAAAGTTGTCGGGCTTTGCACGTTTAACGCCTGTAGCAACTGCAGGAGCACGTCCGTGAGGAGCCTCAATCATATCACAAGCAAAATAATCATATGCCAATACAGAACAGCCTACAGGCGCAACGCCGATAGCCTTTCCTGTTAAATCAAGCTCATCAAGACACTCAGCAACCAGACGGTGAATAATACCGTGAGTACAGCCGGGGCAGTAATGTGTTGAAACATCTAATAAAGCTTTCGGTCTTTCAAATACAACAGCCATTATTTTATACCTCCGGATAGTTTTTCGATCTGTTCAAGAATTTCTGCGGGAGAGGGAATAATACCGCCTGTTCTTCCGAAGAATTCAACGGGACATTTTCCGTTTACTGCGAGTTTAACATCGTCAATCATCTGTCCCATACTCATTTCAACAGTAAGGAAGGTCTTAGCAGTATCAGCAGCCTTTGCAATTTGCTTTTCGGGGAAGGGCCAAAGAGTGATAGGTCTTATCATACCAACCTTGAGTCCCTTATCTCTTGCTGTCTTAACTGCGCTCTTTACAATTCTTGAGGTAGCGCCGTATGAAACAACGATAATTTCATCATCGGCAGAGTAATCCTCTTCTACCATTACTTCATTTTCTTTAATTATTTCGTATCTCTTAAATCTGTCAACTACAGTCTTTTCCAATTGGTCAGGCTGTAAATAAAGAGAATTGATAACGTTATGGTCTCTTTTATTTTCTGTACCTGTAACAGCCCAATCCTTAGCGGGAAGCTCACGGGGAGTTCTCTCTTTAAATTCAACAGGCTCCATCATCTGACCTAAAACGCCGTCGCCCAAAATAAGAGCAGGCATTCTGTAAAGGTCAGCAAGGTCAAAAGCCTCTTGAACAAGGTCAACCATTTCCTGAACAGAGGAAGGCGCAAATACTAAGGTATAAGCATCGCCGTGTCCTAAAGCCTTTGTAGCCTGGAAATAATCGGCCTGAGAGGGCTGAATACCGCCTAAGCCGGGGCCGCCTCTCTGAATGTTAAGAATTACACAAGGAAGGTCGCTTCCTGCTATGTATGAAATACCCTCTGTTTTAAGTGAAATTCCGGGAGAAGAGGAAGAGGTCATAACTCTTGTTCCTGTAGATGCACAGCCTAAAACCATATTTATAGCTGCAACTTCACTTTCAGCCTGTAAAAACACGCCGTTTATTTTAGGTAATTTTTTTGCCATATATGCGGCAACCTCAGTTTGAGGAGTAATAGGATATCCGAAGAAATGCTTACAGCCGCTTCTGATAGCAGCCTCGGCAACAGCTTCGTTTCCTTTCATTAAAACTTTTTCCGACATCTTTTTCATCCTTTCTTAAGAAAAACTATTTTTCAACAACAATTACGCAGTCGGGACACATTCTTGCACACATAGCGCAACCTATGCAGTTTACCATATCCTCTTGACTGACATTTGCCGGATTATATCCTTTTGCATTCAGCTTGTTTCTTTCCATTTTGATTATTTTTTTGGGACATACTGTAACGCAAAGCTCACAGCCCTTGCACTTGTCCTCAAAAAAGCTTACTTTTGCCATTGTGTTTTCCTCCTTGTGATTAAAAAATATTTACCAAACAGTCTTTGTATAAAGGCTTATTGTTTTTGTGTTGTCAACCTTGCCGACATTTTTGTCAGCGGTGGTGTAAATTAAAGGAATGCCCGATAGCTCGGACACCTTCTGAGCATATTGAAAAGAGTCATAAATATCCTGAGGGGTTGTTTGTGCACCTAAACTTGAATTGTTTATAAGCCCCGTTATTTTAAGACGGGATGCCATCTCAATCTCTCTCATATTTTCAACAGCATCCAAAGGCTCGGCAATAAGAGGACGGTACATACTGATTACACAGTACATTTCATAATCAAAGCTCTTTATTCTGTTGCTGTAACGACCTAAAGCAATAGCTCCTGCATCGTCTCCGCCAACGTCGAAAATAACCGACTCATAATCTCCGTCAAAAACGCTTGCTACAGTGCTGGGCAATGAGGGTAAATCAAGGTTTGAATTTGCAAATTCGGGAGCAATAACATAAACACCGCTTTTTTCTAAAAGCTCAGTGGAATCGCAGGTGCGAAAATAAGGGTTTACAATGTCCAGATCTACAATAACGGTTTTATGTAGCTTTGCGCTTTCAAGAGCAAGATTTATAGCTATATTTGTTTTCCCTGTACCGTAATGACCGGTAATAATTGTAATTTTTTTCATAGCAAAAATCCATTCAACAAAAAAGAATTATCCAATCTAAGCTATTATATCATAAAATTGTAGAAAAAACAAGATAAAATAATAGAAAAAGAGGCTATTTTTTTAAAAAACAGAGCAATCTCAATTTCTTTAAGAGATTGCTCAGATTTTAATATATTTTTATCAATGCAAGTGAGTTCTTGAACATCTTACTTATCTTTTGGTCAATGCCGTCTAGTTGGACATCTACTGTGATATAATCTGAATCCCTGTTGTAAAAACGTATAAATGTATATCTGCCTTTTTGGAAGAATAGCTCAGAAAAAGTGTGTCGGATTTATCGTCAATCGCATCAGCGTTTTCTAAAGCTTTAGAATTATAGCTTTCTTCCACTTTGGAAACAAGGCTGTCAAGTGTATTTTGAGAAAGTCCGAAATTGTAGTCTTTTGTTTTCGAAGAATCGGTAATTATAATCGGCAGAGAATCATTGTCGGTCGAATTTTCCGTTTCTAAAGCATCGGGAACGTAATTTTCTTTCAGTCGGGAAACGAGGGTATCAAGCATATTTTGAGGAATTTCAAATGAATAATTAAAGCTTGGGTCTCGAAATGCTGAATTGTATTTAGAGTATATAATTTTTGTGTTTTCGGGAAAATTAAAGCCCTGAACTTCCTCTATAATTTTCATCTCTTTAACGCTGTGCGCAGTTTTTGTAGGTCTGTTTCCAAGTATAATGCTTACTCTGATATAATCAACAAGAAAAACAATTAAAAAAAGCAAAAAAGCGCACAGTAATATTTTTGCGGAGTTAATAAATATTTTCTTTGTTTTATAAGACATATTCATACCTCCTGATACTAAATAGATTAAAAGGGTTACAAAGTATTATATCATATCAATTAAACGGTAATAGATTTCAAAAGCTCTCCGATTAAAGTTTGATCTGCTTTAAATTCAAACTTTAAAGAATGTGAAGTAAAGGACGCACCGAGCTGACCTTTAATATACAATCTGCCGTTTATCATCTCAAAATCAATATATCCGTCAGTATCTGCACCGTCATCTTTAATACGAAAAGTACCGTTTAAACTACGATATGTTTTTTCTATCTTCTTAATTGTTTCTGAGTAAAAAAGGTCGAACAATGTAAAAATATCATATCCCTTATAATATGCGTTTTCAAATGAAATTCCAAATGTGATACATGGCAATTCGTTAATGTACATATATTGTTGGTCTATCGACACTGAGAATAAACGAAGCTTATCTTTTCCGTCATCCCAAAGTACGACATCATTCTTTATGGTCATTTTGTATTCTCCTTTAGTGTTTTGCAACTTGCAATCAACATTCTTCTGATTCGACCACAGAGATTTCTATGCGCTTTATAAGTTTCCTCGTCAATACTGTTCGTATTGAATAACAAGCGCAACCAGCCTTCTGTTTCGCTACATTCCTTTAATGCAATTTCAAATTTTGAAAGCATATCCGCTTTGCTCTGACCATAGTTTGCTTCACGAATGTTTGCATAAACGCTGCTTGAACTTTTACGGATTTGGAAAAGAGTGTTAGATGGTGCTTTAATATTTTGGCAAAGTAATTCTATTTCTGTTGCAAGCTGCTCGGAATAGATCAGCAAATAGTTTTTAGACATATAACCACTCCTTTCGAAAGCATTATATCACTTTTATGTAAACAAATCAAGGCGAAGCCTTGTATATCATTAATTCCGAAGGAATTGCATATCATCAACACAAAGTGTTGTATATCATCAAGCCGCAGAAGAAATGCACGCTGGCGCGTGATGAGATACAGCCCGAAGGGCTGATGATATGCACCACGCTTCGCGCGATGATGATATGCCAAGCCTGCGGCATGGATAAAAAAAGAAGGAACTTTTGGTAGACAAAAGTTCCTTCTTTTTTGGTGACGCGTACGAGAATCGAACTCGTGTTACAGCCGTGAAAGGGCCGTGTCTTAACCGCTTGACCAACGCGCCATATTAAATTATATACACCGTGGCAGTATTTTCTACTGCCACAGTGTGGTAGCGGCAGTGGGATTCGAACCTACGACCAATCGGGTATGAACCGAGTACTCTAGCCAGCTGAGCTATGCCGCCATATAGAAGCGAATAAGATTATATAATATTATTTCGCAATTGTCAAGAGAAATTCGAAATAAAAAATTTTTTATTATATAAAGCAAAAAAACATACAAAAAAACACCTCTAAAAATGGCATAATAAACAATTTGAAATGAAATAATGATAAATTTAGCCCTATATAATCTTGTGTTTTGTTTGTAATTAGAGTATAATAATTGGGGGAGAAGATAATTATGACTATAAAAATTATAATATTAATACTCGGTGTCATTTTTACAATATACGGTCTTGTATTAGCAATGATGTCAAATCTTAATCTTGGTGTTATGTTGACACTTGCGTTGGGCGTTTTTATTTTGCTGCTTGGATGCTTTTATGGAAAAATTCAAATATTAAGCTCGCATTTGTTTTTCAAAATTACAGTAATAGCAGTAATTATATTATTGTGTGCAGAGGCAATACTCGTAGGCTTTATAGCACTTTACGGGCACAATGATAATGTTGATTATTCTGAGGATGCAATAATAGTTTTGGGAGCAGGCTTACACGGAGACGTGATAAGCACTCCTTTGAAGTATCGCCTTGACAAGACAATAGAATATCACAGTAAAAATCCTGATGCGCTTATTGTAGTAACAGGGGGACAAGGTCTTCAGGAAACTGTTACAGAAGCATCTGCTATGGAAAAATATCTTATAAAAAACGGCGTAGATAAAAACAAAATAATTAAAGAGGAAAAAGCAACGTCCACAAACGAAAATATGAGATTTTCAAAAGAAATACTTGATGCGTATTTTGAAGATGAGTATAAAATAGCTGTCATTACTAATAATTTTCATATTTACAGAGCAACAGCAATAGCAAAAATCGAAGGCTTTAAAAATGTTTCTCATTTGCATACGGGCTTGCAGTGGTATAATCTTGTGCCTTGTTATCTAAGAGAAAGCTTAGCTGTACTGAAAATGTGGATTGTGGGGTAGGTAAATTTATGGGTACTGTAAAATTTAAAATCGGCAACGGCTGGGACGATGTGCTGGGTGATGAATTCAATAAGGAATATTATATAAAGCTAAGAAATATTTTAAAGAAGGAATATTCTTCTCAAAGAATTTATCCCGATATGTACGACATTTATAACGCTTTAAGATTTACCGATTATAACGATGTAAAAGCGGTTATTTTGGGACAGGACCCATATCACGGATACGGACAGGCGCACGGTCTTTGCTTTTCGGTAAAAAAAGGGGTAGAGCCGCCGCCTTCACTTAAAAATATTTTTAAAGAATTAAATGATGATTTGGGAATTGAAATTTCCAAAAGCGGAGAGCTGACACGCTGGGCAGAAAACGGAGTTTTGCTTTTAAATACTGCTCTTACCGTAAGAGAGGGAAAGCCAAACAGCCATAGAGGATTAGGCTGGGAAATTTTTACCGACAGAGTTATAAGCCTTTTAAACGAGCGTGAAAAGCCTGTGGCATTTATTCTTTGGGGAGCTAATGCAAAGGAAAAAGCAAAGCTTATAACCAATACTCATCACGGGGTATTTACAGCGGCGCATCCAAGTCCCTTGTCGGCATATAACGGATTTTTCGGCTGTAGACACTTTTCAAAGGTAAATGAATTTTTAAAGAAAAATGGCTGTGAGCCTATTGACTGGAATTTATAAAAAAAGCTTGCTGATGTTTACTCAGCAAGCTTTTTGCTATTATTCACAGCAAGGGTCTTCTTTTTTTACATCTTCTTCTTTGGGAGCAGGAGCAGTTACATCTCCTAAGCCTGTGGTTTCAGAGAATAATACATTTGCTTTTGTCATATTGACAGCGTCTGTAGGTACAATTATTTTAGAAGCAATTCCGTTTGACATAGATACCAAAGCTTCATATTTTTTAAGCTCAAGTACAGCTGAGTCAACGCCTGCAGCCTTTAAAGCAGCAAGACCGTCAGCCTCTGCCTTTTTGGCAAGGAAAATAGCCTTAGCTTCACCTTCGGCTTTGGCAATTCTGGCATCTCTTTCACCCTCTGCGGCAAGTATCATAGCCTGCTTATCACCTTCCGCGCGGGTGATAACTGCCGCTTTGTGACCTTCAGCCTCCAAAAGAGTTTCACGGCGGTCACGTTCAGCCTTCATTTGCTTTTCCATAGCGTTTTGAATTTCTGAGGGCGGAATAATATTTTTAAGCTCTACGCGGTTAACCTTAATACCCCATTGGTCAGTTGCAGAGTCTAAAATTTCTGTCATTTTTCCGTTGATAGTATCACGGGATGTCAAAGTATCATCAAGCTCTAATTCACCTACAATGTTACGCAAGGTAGTTGCAGTTAAGTTGGAAAGAGCGCTTATGGGATTTACTGCGCCGTAGGTAAAAAGCATAGCATCAAAAACTTTGAAATAAACAACAGTGTCTATCTGCATAGTAACGTTATCTTTTGTGATAACAGGCTGAGGGGGAGAGTCGAGTACCTGTTCTTTAAGAGTAACCTTTTTTGCAACCTTGTCGATAATCGGAATAAGAAAATGTAAGCCTGCGCTCCAGGTTTTCTGATATTTACCTAATCTTTCAATAACATATTCCGTAGCTTGCGGAACAATTTTCAAGCAAAAAAGCAAAATAATAAATAAAACAGCAATAGCAATAAAATAATACGGCATAAAAAACATCCTTTCAATTTCTGTTAATATGAATATATCATACATAAATATTATATGTCAAATAAAAAAGTATTTTGTAGAAAAATTTTCAAATTATACTTTTTTTCTTTTTAAAATTGAAAAGGGTATACAGCCGCTGAATAAAAGAGATATCGTATAAATGACGGCTGTTGTGCCTAAGCATAATAAAAGCTCGCTTATGTTTGGTAATGAAGCCTTTATCATAATTATTTTTGATATAAGGCAAGCGGCACAGGCACATAGTGCAGGCTTTAAAATCCAGCTTGTTATTTTTATGCTGATATTAGTAAGCTCAAGAAGCTTTTTTATGTAAAGACAGGTGCAAAAAATACAGGAAATAAGCGTTGAGGCAAGATATCCGTTAAAGCCTAAAAAGGGTACTGCAATAATTATACAGGCAAGGCGGATAGCACCGTCAAGCATATTTATTTTAAGGGTATATACTTGCTGTGAAAGTCCGTTAAGCACCGAAACAACAACCATTTCAAGATAAATGAAGGGGGATATAAGCGCCATTTTTGCAAGCATTGAGCCTACATTTGTATCATCGTATATGCAAATTCCAAGCTCTTTTGGAAAGCTTATAAAAATTGCAACAATTATAATTCCTAACATCAAAGTAAGCTGTAATACCTTTGAAACGGTGAAATCAATTCTTTTTTCCTGTCCTGCCGCCTTTGCACCCGAAACGGTGGGAATAAGAGCAGAGGCAAGAGCTGTGAGAAGAGCACTGGGGAAAGCAATAAGAGGCATAACCATTCCCTTCAAAATTCCGAATATGCTTAAGGCTGAATGGGGAGTCATTCCGTACATTATCAGACGTGATGGTAAAAGCACGTTTTCCAACATACGAAGACCTGAGTTGATATATGAATTTGCGGCAATAGGCGCTGACTGCTTAAGAATAAGCTTTAAGCCTATTTTTTGTAACGGAGCCTTCTTTTTTTCACTGCGTGCTTCAAAAAGATATATTATAATTTCATATATACAAGAGGAAATTTCTCCTACTGTCATTCCCAAAACAGCCGCAGCACAGGAAGCCGCTAAGCCTTTTGGTAAAGCATAGGACATTAAAAGAGCAATAGCGCCTATTTTGACTGCTTGCTCTACAAACTGAGATGCGGCAGGACGCAAAAATTTACGCTTGGCAAAAAAGTAGCCGTTTATACAGGCAGAAGCAGACATAAAGGGCATTCCCGGTGCTAAGAGATAAAGGGAAAGTATTGTTCTTGTATCTCCTAAAAAATGTTCACCTAAGGGCTTGGCAAACAAAATTATAATTAAAGATACTGTAAAACCGCATAAAAGAGACCAAAACAGAGCCTTTTTAAAAACTTTTTTTGCGCTTCCGAAATCCTTTGAAGCATAAAATTCAGAGCAAAGCTTTGATACTGTCATCGAAATTCCTGCAGTTGATAAGGTTACTGCAAGAATATACAGTGAAAGAACAAGCTGATAAAGTCCCATTCCCTCAGAGCCTAACATTTTAGACAGCCAGACACGGAAAACAAAGCCTATCACTCTCGTTATAACTGAAAAAACAGTTAAAATAAAAGTGCCCTTTATAACAGTGCTTTTAAAATTCATAAAAGGGTCCTCCGAGTAAAAAATTTACGAATAAGCTTTTTAGCTTCTGTCAGGACAATTGGTAACAGAGATATAAAAAAGACAAAGCTCCATTGATAAATACTTAAAGGCACAACATTAAAAATATTTGCCAAAAAAGGTAATGATACAACAGAAACCTGAAGAAAAGTGCAAATCAGTATGCTTAAAGCCAAAAATTTGTTTTTTAAAGGATTGCATTTAAACAGGCTTTTTTCACTTTTCATATTAAGAGTGTGTGCAAGCTGAGAAAGACTCAAAACGCAAAAGCACATAGTTGATGCAGCTTCTTTTGTAAAATAGAAAAGTCCCGAAACATATGTAAACAGAGCTAAAAGACCTATCATAATTCCCTCGGCTATAATAGTAAGTCCCAAGCCGTTTGAAAAAAGGCTGTCCTTTGGATTGACAGGCTTTCTGTGCATTATATCGGAATTTGGCTTTTCGGCACCTAAAGCAAGGGCGGGAAGTCCGTCGGTTACTAAATTTACAAAAAGAAGCTGTATAGGAGCAAGAGCTGTGGGGAGAGAGAGCAAAAAGCAAGAGGAAACAGCAAGAATTTCGCCAACATTACAGGATAAAAGAAATCGCACAGCTCTTTTTATATTTTCATATATTCCCCGTCCTTCCTTTACAGCTGTTACTATGGAAGCAAAGTTGTCATCTGTGAGAATAAGGTCGGAGGCTTCCTTTGCCACCTGTGTTCCGTTTTTACCCATAGCACAGCCTATATCCGATAGCTTTAACGCAGGGGCATCGTTTACACCGTCCCCTGTCATAGCTACAATTTCACCTCTTGAACGAAAAGCCTTTACAATTCTTGCCTTGTGAGCAGGGGTTACTCTTGCAAACACGCTATAGTCATATATTTGTCGGCTTAACTGTTTGTCTGAAAGTTTGTCAAGCTCTGCTCCCGTAATAGCCTTTTTGCCGTTAAGTATTCCCATTTTATCGGCAATTGCGGTGGCGGTTATAAGATGGTCTCCCGTAATCATTACTGTTTTTATTCCTGCATTTTTACATTCCTGTATAGCACTTACAGCCTCAGGCCTTGGCGGGTCTATTATTCCCATAAGACCCAAAAAGGTGAGGGAGCTTTCTAAAGGTGCAGAAGCATTATTTTTATACGCAACAGCTATTACACGTAAAGCCTGCTGCGCCATATTTTCGTTTTGCTGTAAAATTTTCTCTTTAATTGATAAGCTCATAGCCTGAATTTTTCCGCCGTATTCCACATTTGAACACAGAGGCAGAATATAGTCGGGAGCTCCCTTTGTAATTACAAGCTCTTTGCCCTTGAAATTATATACAACGCTCATCATTTTTCGTTCCGAGGAAAAGGGGATTTCCTTTAAACGATTGTAAGAAAATCTTAAAGCGCTTATATCTGTAGCCTTTTTTGCGGCTTCGTATATTGCTTTTTCAGTGGGCTCGGCATTTTCTTCGGTAGCATTACAGCATAGAACTCCATAAGAAAAAAGCTTTACCCCTTGTGAAGAGCTTTGTTGTTCTGAGCTGTCAGGCAGAGCTATTTTTGTTACGGCCATTTTGTTTTGAGTAAGTGTTCCCGTTTTATCAGAACAAATTACAGTAGCACAGCCCAAGGCTTCAACAGCGGGCAAATGTCTGACTATTACGTTGCACTTTACCATTTTTGAAACGCCCAAGGATAAAAGCGTGGTTACAATGGCAGGAAGTCCTTCGGGAATTGCCGCAACAGCAAGGCTTATTGAAATCATAAACATAGGCATAGGCGGATAGCTTTTAAATATACCCAAAAGGAAAATGCCTGCGCAAATAAATAAAATAGCAATACCTAAAATACTGCCCGTTTTATTTAAACGCTTCTTTAAAGGAGTGTCAGGAGAATCACTGCTGTCTAAAAGCTTGGCAATATGTCCTACCTGAGTATCCATACCCGTAGCGACACATATAGCCTTACAATTACCTCTCAACACGGCACAGGAGGAGAAAATCATATTTTTTTGTTCTGACAAAGGCAGATTGGAATTACTGTAGTCTACAGCACTTTTCTCAACTCCTATTGACTCGCCCGTAAGAGAGGACTCATCGCATAAAAGAGAATTGCTTTCAATAAGTCTTGCATCGCAGGGGATAATATCTCCTGTTTTCAAAAGTATAATATCACCCTCAACGATATCCTCTGATAATATCTCTTTTTGTATTCCGTCACGAAGCACTGTGGAATGGGGAGAGGTAAGCTTTTTTAAAGCATCAATTGCTTTCATGGCTTTGCTGTTTTGAACTGTACCCATAACAGCGTTTAAAATAACTATCATTAAAATTATTATACTGTCAGCATAGTCGTTGCTTTTTTCTGCTATGGCGGTAAAAAAGGATATGGCAGCGGCAATAAGTAAAATAATAATAAGTATGTCAGACAGTTGTGAAAAGAATACATATATTAAGCCGTGTCTTTTTTGCGAATTGAGGACGTTTTTACCGTTTTGCAAAAGCCTTTGCTGAGCCTCTTTGGCAGAGAGTCCTTTTGAAGCGTCTGTTTTTGTGTTTGATAGGTCCATATTTTTGTTTCCCTTTCTATGATTTTAGTCAGAGATAAAACTCCTATAAGATTAGGTAATGACATAAGAGCGTTACATATATCTGCAAGTAAATATACTGTTTCAAGGCTTGATATACAGCCGACAAAAATCAGCGCAGTGTACAGATAATTATATATTTTTTCTAAAGAATTACCCCCTAAAAATCTGGCACAGCATTGACCGTAAAAGCACCAGCCTATAATAGAGGTGAAGGCAAAAAATAAAAGTCCGAGGCACAGCACAATTCTCCCTAAAACAGGAAAGAAAAAAAGACCTTTTTCAAAAGCAAGAGATGTCATAGCAGTACCGTCCAAGCCGCTTTGAAAGCTTCCTGTAACAATGAGCACAAGCCCTGTCAGATTGCATATGACAATAGTATCAATGAAAGTACCGCACATAGAAATAAGGCCTTGAGTGGCAGGACTGTCAGTCTTTGCAACGGCTGCTGCCATAGGCTCGCTTCCTATGCCTGCTTCATTTGAAAAGATTCCTCTTGAAACACCGTAGCGTATAGAGCTATAGACAATAAATCCGCTTGTACCGCCAAAGACAGCTTTAAAATTAAAAGCACTTTTTATAATAAGTAAAATCGAAGGTATAAGATTTTCATAATAAACAATAATAATAAAAACACAAATAAAAACGTAAAGGGAAGCAAAAATGGGAACTAAAACTCCCGAAACGTTGCCGATGCGTTTGATTCCTCCTATTATTACAAAGCCTGCTAAAATACAGGTTGTTATGCCTGCAATTATACCGATTTTTTTATCGTTGCTTTGTAAAAGCACCTGTGCTGCAGAGGTTATGGCATTTGCCTGTACCATTGTTCCCGTACCAAGTAAGGCAGAGCCGATACCAAAAGAGGCAAAAATAAAGCAAAGAGGCTTACCCGCTTTGCCTAAGCCCTTTTCAATATAATAAAAAGGACCGCCCATAACGGTTTTATCCGAAAGAGTACGTCTGAATTTGACTCCTAAAAGACATTCGGAATATTTAACCGCCATACCTAAAAAGGCGGCAAAGCTCATCCAGAATATTGCCCCCGGTCCTCCTGCAAAAACTGCAGTGGCAACTCCTGTAACTGAGCCTGTTCCTATTGTTGCGGCAAGAGAGGTGCAAAGTGCTTTAAAGGGCGAAATCTGTCCGTTTCCTTCCTCGTTTGCCTCCTGTGAAAAAAGAAACTTAAAGCCTTTTGTAAGTCCCCGTATTTGAATGAATTTAAGCTTAACTGTGAAAAAAATTCCCGTCCCTAAAATTAAAATAAGCAGAGGAGGCCCCCACAGTATTCGGCTAATATTTTGTAAAATCAGCATATGAAATCCTTTTAAATAATATATTGTACTAAAATAATATGCTATGTGTAGTAAATGTATGCGGAGGAAAGCTTATGCTGAGATTTTCAGAGCTGAAATGCAAAGAGGTTATAAATATAAAAGACGGAAATAAGCTTGGATTTGTAAGTGATATAGAATTTGATTGCAAAACGGGAGAGGTTTGTGCTATAATAGTACCGTGTGAAGGAAAATTTTTAGGAGTTTTCGGAAAAGGGGACGATTACAGAATCCCTTACTGTAAAATTGAAAAAATAGGGGACGATGTAATTCTCGTCTGTTGCGATGATTGAAATTTTCCAAAAGCTTAGGAATATTAAAAAAAGGAGAAAAGTTATGTCTGTATTGACTATCACAAAAGAAAATTTTGACAAAGAGGTAATAAACAGCGATAAGCCTGTATTGCTTGATTTTTGGGCAAGCTGGTGCGGTCCCTGTAAAATGATTGCACCTATTGTAGAGGAAATAGCGCAAGAGGTTACAGAGCAAAAGGTAGGCAAGGTAAATGTAGATGAAGAGCCTGAGCTTGCTCAGAAATTTGCAATTATGAGTATACCCACTCTTATCGTTATTGAAAACGGACAAATAAAGCAAAAAAAAGTTGGTTTTTGCTCAAAACAGGATATTTTAAAATTATTTGAATAATACAAAAAAGCCGAAGATTATTCGGCTTTTTTGCTTTTAAATTATAGACATATAAATAAAACTGTGATAAAATAAATAAGATATTCTAATATACAGAGGGAAAAGCAAATGTGTAAAATAACTTTAAAAAAAGCACTTAATAATGAAGTAGTAAAATTGTCTGTCTATGCTCCTCTTATTGCCAAAAAAGCAAAAGCAGGACAGTTTATTATTTTGCGTCCTTTTTCACATTCAGAGCGTATTCCTCTTACTATAGCTAAGGCAGATACACAAAGCGGTGAGATTACCGTTATCTTTCAAAAGGTCGGAAAAACTACAATGGAGCTTGACACTCTCAATGTAGGGGACAGTATTAACGATTTTGTAGGTCCTTTGGGCAATCCTACAAAGCTTGACGGAATAAAAAAAGCGGCTGTTATCGGCGGGGGACTTGGCTGTGCAATTGCTCTTCCGATTGCTGAAGGCTTATATAAAGCGGGAGCCGAGGTGCATATGATAGCAGGCTTCAGAAATAAAGATATTGTAATTCTTGAAGATGAAATGAAAAACAGCAGTAACGAGCTTTTTGTTTGTACCGATGACGGAAGCTACGGCACAAAAGGCTTTGTAACAGATAAGCTTAAAGAATTGATTGAAGCAGGGGAAGAGTATGACTGCGTTTTTGCCATAGGACCTTTGCCTATGATGAAATTTGTTTCAATGCTTACTAAAGAATTCGGAATAAAAACAATAGTTTCTATGAACCCCATTATGATTGACGGAACGGGTATGTGCGGCGGCTGCCGTGTAACAGTTGGCAAAGAAATTAAATTTGCCTGTGTTGACGGCCCTGATTTTGACGGGCATCTTGTGGATTTCGATGAAACAATAGCACGCAATAACGCATACAAGCAAATTGAAAAGGACAAGAGGCACAGCTGCAGAATGGAGGGCTTTAACCGTGCCTAACATGCAAAAGGAAAAAACGAAAATTGCCGAACAGGCACCGGACATAAGAAATAAGAATTTTAACGAGGTAAGCTTAGGCTATACTGCATCTGAAGCCAAAAATGAAGCAGAACGCTGTCTTAATTGTAAAGCAAAGCCCTGTGTAAAGGGCTGTCCCGTAAATGTGTGTATTCCTGAGTTTATTGAGCAAATAAAATCAGGTAATTTTGAAAAAGCATATGAATTGCTCTCTGCTACAAATGCACTCCCCGCCATATGCGGACGTGTTTGCCCGCAGGAAAATCAATGCGAAAAATACTGCGTAAGAGCAATAAAGGGCGAAGCAGTGGCAATAGGCCGTTTGGAAAGATTTGTTGCCGATTACGCCATGGAAAATTTAAAAGCCTCAAAGCCTGTAACAGCTAAAATAAATAAAAAGGTTGCGGTAATAGGCTCAGGTCCTGCAGGACTTACCTGTGCCAATGAGCTTGCAAAAAAAGGCTATGAGGTTACTATTTTTGAGGCTATGCACGAGGCAGGCGGAGTGCTGACTTACGGAATACCCGAATTCAGACTCCCAAAAGCCATTGTAAAAAATGAAATTGAAAAGCTTAAGCAAAACGGTGTTAATATAGTTTTAAATATGGTTATAGGTAAAATTTTATCTGTTGACGAGCTTTTTGAAGAGGGATATGAGGCAGTATTTATAGGAAGCGGAGCAGGACTCCCTATGTTTATGGGTATAGAGGGAGAATGCCTTAACGGAGTTTACTCAGCTAATGAATATCTTACAAGAATCAATCTTATGAAAGCATATGAGCAAAATTCAGATACACCTGTTTTACCAAGCAAAACAACTGTTGTTGTCGGCGGCGGAAACGTTGCTATGGATGCGGCACGCTGTGCAAAGCGTATGGGTGCGCAAAATGTTTATATTGTTTACAGACGTTCTGAAAAAGAGCTTCCTGCAAGAAAGGAAGAGGTTGAACACGCTTTAGAAGAGGGGATAATATTAAAGCTTTTGGCATCTCCCATAAAGCTTGAGGGCGACTCTGACGGAAGAGTGAAAAAGGTTATCTGTACTGAAATGGAACTGTTAAAAGCAGAAAAAGAGGGAGAAAGAGCATCTGTTATTCCTAAGCCTGACAGTCAGTTTGAAATTGAAGCTGATACAGTTATTATGGCTATAGGAACATCTCCCAATCCGTTAATAAGAACAACTACTCCCGGACTTGAAACCAATAAAAAAGGGTGCATAGTTATTGATGAAAAGGCTATGACCTCAAGAGAGGGCGTTTTTGCAGGGGGAGATATTGCAACGGGAGCCGCAACTGTTATTTTGGCTATGGGTGCAGGAAAGAAAGCTGCGGCTTGTATTGATGAATATTTAAAAAATAAAAGGTGAGATTTTTATATGAAATGCGAGAGAATATATTTAAAAGATGTTTATGAGTTTTTAGGGGCAGATAATGCTAATCCGACTTTAGATGTCTATATTCCCGATGATGCTTCGGAAAGTAAAAATGCAAAGCCCTGTATGATAGTTTGTCCCGGCGGCGGCTATGCATATTGCAGTCCCAGAGAGGCTGAGCCTATAGCTTTAAAATTTGTAAGCGAAGGCTTTAATACTTTTGTACTTACCTATTCTACCGAGAGCTACAGATTTCCCACTCAAATAAGGGAAGTGGCAGCGGCTGTTGAAATTTTATATAAAAATAAAGAAGCTTGGAATTGCGACATCTCTAAAATCTGTATAATAGGATTTTCTGCAGGGGGTCATCTTGCGGCGCATTATTCCACAATGTTTGACTGTAAAGAGGTAAGAGCTGTTTTTGAAAACAGTAAGCCTGTCAATGCTTGCGTATTGTGCTATCCTGTAATTTCTGCCGATTTAGAGGTTGCCCATCAGGGAAGCTTTTTAAATTTGATTGGTCACGCTCCCGAAAATCAAAAAGAGGAGGACTATTTTTCCTGTGATAAGCAGGTGAGTGATAAAACTCCGCCCACTTTTATATGGAGCACCTCCTTTGATGAAATTGTTCCTATTGAAAACAGCTTGCGTTATGCAACAGCACTTTCAAGACATAAAATTCCATATGAGCTTCATATTTATCCTTACGGCAATCACGGCCTTGCTACCTGTGATAAAATGACCAACGACCAAATAACAGAGGTTATAGAATACGCAAAACCGTGGATTGACGAAGTTAAGAAATGGCTCAGATTGGTTTTATAGTATGGAAAAGCTTAAAGGCTTACTTGAATACTGCGAAAGCGTTATTGATACTGATAAAATACACTCATCAAAGGCTTTGCAAAAGCAAGCGCTTTCCTATGAAAATATAGAAGCTTCGTGCATAAAAATATCGTATCCCTGTACACAGTACAGCACGTATTCCATTTTGGATATCCACAAGGATATGGCTAAAATGATGTATAATGAGCTTGTTTCCTGTATGCCCGAAATAGAGGGCTTAAGCGACGGAACTCCTATGCTCAGAGCAAATTACGGAGTAGGTACTTTTCCATCTTTTTTTGGAATAGACTATAAATTTGTCGGTGAAAATATGCCTTGGGTAGAGCCTGTAGCCGTGGATAAAATCAAGAGAATTATAGATAAAGGTGTCCCTGAAATAAAGTGCGGATTAGGACAAAAGCTTATTGAAACCTATGAGTTTTATGTTCAGATGCTTGAAAAATATCCTAAATGTAAGAAATCTATAATGCTTTTTCACCCTGACTTTCAAGGTCCGTTTGACGTTGCGGAGCTTATTTGGGGAGCAGATATATATCTTGCTATGTATGACGAGCCGGAGCTTGTGCACAGCTTACTCGACGTAATAACAGAGAGCTATATTTCATTGATGAAAAAGCTAAAGCTATATTTAAACGATGATGACGGAGACTTTCACGGGCATTGGAACGCTTTGGCATCGGGACACGTTCTTATAAGGGACGACTCTGCTGTCAATCTTTCGGCAGATATGTATAAAGAGTTTGTTCAGCCCTATGATGAAAAAATTCTGAAGGCTTTTGATAAAGGAACAATTCATTTTTGCGGCCGAGCAGACCAATGGGTATTGGAAATGGCAAAATCCGAAAGCTTAAGTGCTTTGAATTTCGGATTTGTAGAAAATCAGGATTTTTCAATTAAATATCTTGATTTCTTAATGCCGACTCTTCAAAAGCTCAAAAAGTCAATAGTAATGTATATAGTAAAACACGATGAAATTGATACTTTTGATTTTACGAAATATATTACAGGAATTACATATCACGCAACATTAGCTGATAAAGAACAGGCAATTAAGCTGTTGAAGCGTTTTGATAAAATATAAATGCCGTTCGCAGTTTGCAAACGGCATTTTCAAAATAGAGGGGTGATTTCTTGCCGCCGTTGACATTACTTATAAAGCCTGCATCGGGAAACTGCAATCTGCGATGCAAATATTGCTTTTATGAAGACGTAACAGACAACAGAAAAATGAAATCTCACGGAATGATGAGTGAGAAAACGTTGCTTGAGCTTGTGAAAAAAGCTTTGTCAGAGGCTGAATACAGCGTAAATTTCGCCTTTCAGGGCGGAGAGCCTACGTTGGCAGGAATAGAGTTTTATAAAAGCTTTATAGATTACGTTAACAAATATAATTTCAAAAAATTAAAGGTATATAAATCAATACAAACTAACGGAATAGTAATTGATGATGAGTGGGCATCCTTTTTAGCGCAAAATGATTTTTTAGTGGGACTTTCCCTTGACGGATATAAAGAAATTCACGATATGAACAGGGTAGATGCCTTAAATAAAGGGACACACAGTCAGGTTGTAAAAGCTGCAAAGCTGTTTGACAAATATAAGGTTGACTATAATATTTTATGCGTTGTAACAAGCGGCATAGCAAGACATATTGATAAGGTATACAGCTTTTTTAAAAATAACAATTTTAAGTTTTTGCAGTTTATTCCCTGTCTTGACCCGTTGGGGGAAGAAAGAGGAAAAAATAAATATTCTTTAACACCTGAAAGATACACATATTTTTTAAAAACATTGTTTGACAGATGGTATGAGGATATATTAAACAATAACTATATCAGTATCCGTCAATTTGATAATTATATCAATATGCTGAGAGGTAATGCACCTGAAAGCTGTGGAATGAACGGTATATGTACCTGTTATTTTGTAGTTGAGGCAGACGGAAAGGTATACCCCTGTGATTTTTACGTTATTGATAAATGGTACATAGGAAATATATTTGACAACAGCTTTGAAGAAATGAGAAGCACTGATACAGCAAAAGAGTTTGTAAATGTATCAAAATATGTAGATAATAAATGCAAAAATTGTAAATGGTACAGGCTTTGCAGAGGCGGCTGCCGACGGGACAGAGAGCCTTTTGCAGACGGTAAGCCAACGCTTAATTATTTTTGCCAAAGCTATAATGATTTTTTTGAATACAGTATCCAAAGAATGATGAATATTGCAGGAAATATGAAGTAAAAGGGGATGTAAAAAAAGCGCAGAGCGCATAAAACAAGCAAATAAAAGGATTATCTACTATCATCTTCTGAAAGAAAGAGCAAAATTTAACAGAAAAACATCTTTTTACTAATTATTTTAAGAAATATACGTTTTATACTATCTGCCAATTTCGCCCTCGACGTACCTCTGTACGCCGTCGGGTAACCGCCGACAAGGCATTGTCGGCGCGAAATTGACATATTCTGCACATTTTTTCCTATCCCCTTAATGTTTTAAAAAAAGCTGTAAAAAACTTTCGTTTTTACAGCTCTTTTTTACATTTCCTTTTTAAATGTCCCATTCTTTATTAACTGTTGGATATAAAGCTCCCACTTCGTTTCGCCACTCTATAAGCATATTGTGCATAGCCTTTACAATGTCGGGATTTAAAGAGGCTATGTTTTTATTTTCCTCTATATCCTCCTTTAAATTGTATAGCTCTAATCTTCCGTCCTCAAAAAATTCGATAAGCTTGTAATCGCCCATTCTGACAGAGGATCCGGGTGTTCCACCCTGATTTCCATAGTGGGGATAATGCCAGAATAAAGCTTTTCTGTCAAGGCTTTTTCCACAGAATAAGGGCATAAGACTTACGCCGTCGCAGTGTTGCTCGGGCATTAGCTCAAGCTCGGCAGCTTCTAAAAATGTAGGGTAAAAGTCAGTAGTAATTACAGGCTCAGAGGATACAGAGCCCGCCTTTATTTTACCGGGCCACTTAATAATAAGAGGCTCTCGTACACCGCCTTCATACATCCAGCCCTTTCCTTCGCATAAAGGCAGATTACAGGTAGGACTTGATTCAGAGGTAGCTAAGCCTCCGTTGTCAGAGGTGAATACAACAATAGTGTTATCCTCTTGACCGCATTCCTTTAACGCCTTTAAGAAACGGCCTATATTACAATCAAGATTTTCTATCATAGCCGCATATTCGGGGGAGGATTGAACTACTCTTCGCTGAATAAAGGAGTCTTTGGTATAGCAGGTGGGGAAGGGCTCTCCCTGTATAATTTCCTCTGTTTTATCAAGCCCCAAAGCAATTCTTTTTTTGCGGTATTTTTCAACTAAATGCTCAGGAGCCTGTATGGGAGTGTGGCAGGCATAATGGGATAAAAATAAGAAAAACGGCTTTTCATCTTTATTTTTAAGTAAATTTATGGCTTCATCGGTAATTCTGTCAGTAAGATATTCGCCCTCTTCTCCGTTTGGTAAATTGGGCAAATTGTAAGGACTGAAATATCCGTTGTAGGGGAGTCCGTAATGAGAGCCGCCTATGTTTATGTCAAAGCCGTGCTTTTCGGGATAATATTCTTCATTTCCAAGGTGCCATTTGCCCACGTGCCAGGTTGAATACCCGTTTTCTTTAAGCGTTTTGGCAAGGCTTTTTTCACAAAGAGGCAAATGGTCTATGTAAGGAGCATCTTCAAGCTTTCCTTTTAAATGAGCGCCTATCCAATCTGTTACCCCGACTCTTGCAGGATATTTTCCGCTTAAAAAGCTTGCCCTTGAGGGAGAGCAGACAGGACAGGAGGCATAAGCATCGGTAAATCGCATACCTTCCTGAGCTAAAAAGTCAATGTTAGGTGTTTCATAAAAAGAGCTTCCGTAACAGCCTAAATCCTTATAGCCCATATCGTCTATCAATATGAATACAATATTAGGTTTCTTAATCATTTTTAAACCTTCTTAAAAAGTGTTTTTTTATATATTAACATAAAAATAAAGGCTTAGCAATAAAAATCTCCGCTTACTGACATTAGCAAGCGGAGATAAATATTATATGATATCTTCGTCAACGAGCTCTATTTCTGCATTATGCTTGAAATATAGATTCTTTTACTTTTTTCGGGGCTTTCTTTCTGTCCTTTATGTACCAGGGCAGATATACTAAGAAGAATAAGAAAGTAATTGCGAAAGCCATTATTAACACTCTCAAAGCAAAATTGGGGGGCAGGATATCTAAAATAGAAGGGGTATCCTCAGGTTTAGCCATAAACAAATAGTTTGCGCCGGGTCCAATCAGGCTGTTTGCAATATAAGCAATTATTGCAAGTATAATAAGGCCTACATAGGCTTTTACAATTGACTTAATTGTAGGACGCATTTTGTGAACAAATATCATATAGAAAATTGCGACATAACCGAGAAGGTGTTCTGCCCAGAATTGATAGTAGCGGAAACGGGTAGGACCTGTAAAGGTGATTACAGTCGGAGTAATCAAAGCAAAAACAGACCCCGCCAAAGCCCAAAAATAACAAACATCAAAAAGATTTTTTGATTTTCCAACCAACATATAACTGCTGAATATAGCTACCCATCCGCATACGCTGATAGGCAGATGATCAATAGGGTTAGGACCTAAGGAGGGAATTGCAATCAGCCTCCAATAGTAAGCCATTTCACTGACAATTAAAGCAAAAGCCAGAATATAGCGCAATAAAGGCTCATATTTCATATTGCGAATTTTTTCACGATAGCGGAAAATTAAAAAAATTATTATTGCGGCAATTAAAATAGGAAGAAAATGAGCAAGAGTAAAGTTGGTAAATTCTACTTCTTCACCTTTGCCGAAAAAATATTTTAAAAAGTCAAGCATTTTGCTCCCCCTTATTGTTTTGAATAAGCTGATTTTAAAATTATTATATCACATTCGACAAAAAACGACAAGGGTTACTTTCCAAAATTTCTCAGAAAAAAAACGCCCACTTATATAGTGAACGGAGTGGTCAATATAAAATTATCAACTACAAATCCTCTGTTTTAAAGATTGTGTAATTTTCGTAATAATAGCTGCGGTCAATACCCTTCATAAATATTTTGCGGTCGTTTATGCTGTCAGTTAAAGCATTTTTTCAATATCCTTAATTGGATTGCGCTCCATAGCGAGTAATCCTCTTTATCAACCTTGTAATATACAATCAAGTCAAATTTGAGCAGAACTGCCATTACCCTTAAGAAATGGGTGGGCGATATTTATTTCAACATAAATTTCATATAACTATTATATAATATATCGGTGCATTTTACAATAAATATAGCGTTTTTTAGTCTATAATTAAAAATTTTACAGTTTGTTCAATTGAAAAAAATAATAGAATAATTTTATTAAAGAAAAATGTTGAGGTACTTTAATGAGGCATATTTTTGCATCTATCAAGGAGTCGCTGATATCGGTTTTGCCGATAGCACTAATAGTTTTACTTCTTTCGGTCACCTGCGTTGCTCTTGAAGCAGGTGTTCTTGTGCTGTTTTTATTCGGAACAATTCTGCTTATTCTCGGAATAAGCTTTTTTACGGTCGGCTCGGGAATTTCTATGGAGCCTCTCGGCGACGGTATAGGTAAAACCCTCAACAAAAAAGGTAAGCTTATTCTCCCTCTTTTAATTTGCTTTGTGCTTGGCTTTCTTATTACTGTTTCTGAGCCGGACCTTCAGGTGCTTGCAGAACAGGTTCCCACAATTCCCAATGCTTTTCTTATAGGTTGTGTAGGCATTGGCGTTGGAGCTTTTCTCACCATTACTTTTATAAGAAATAAATGGGAAATTCCTCTCAGAAGATTGCTCGTCATATTCTATGCGTTGATAATAGTGCTTGCTTTTTTTGCTCCAAAGGAATTTATTCCCACAGCCTTTGACTCGGGCGGAGTTGCAAGCGGACCTATGACCTCAACCTTTATGCTTCCCTTTGCAATGGGAGCCTGCGAAGCAATAGGCGGAAATGTAATGACCGATGCTTTCGGTATCGTAGCTATGATTGCTATGGCTCCGCTTATTACAATACAAATTTTAGGCCTCTACGAAAGAAGAAAGCACGCAAGAAAGGTTAAAAAATTGCATACTGAAATCAGTATGATTAAGGATGACATCGTATTCTTTGATACGGAGGGCGGAGTAAATGAGTAAGAAAATAATGGTCCTCTTGTCAATAGTCGAATTAGGCAAGGGTAAAAAGCTTATTAAAGAGCTTAACAATGTAAAGGTCAAAGTTAATTTTCAAATTGTAGGCTTTGGTACTGCCCCTACCGAAATGATGGATATTTTTGGACTCGGTACAAACGATAAGGATATAGTAATCAGTCTTGGCGCCGAAAGAGATATAAGAGATATGATGGCAAAGTTTGGAGAAGTGTTCCAAAGCCACTCAAAATACGGCGGCTTGATGATAATTCTTGACGTTTCAGCGGCAAGTCGAGTGTTGAGTGAGATACTGAATTTTAACAGCAACCAAAATACAGAAAAGGAAGCCTTAAATATGCAAAATGAACATCATAACAACTTGATAGTAATATCTATAAATGAAGGCTATAGTGAGGATGTAATGCACGTTGCAAGAAAAGCAGGCGCAACAGGCGGCACAGTCATAAAGGGAAGATTTGCAGACTTTGAACAGTTTGCCGAGTTCGGAGATAACAAGGCAGACGAAGAACGTGAAATGCTTTTGATTTTAGCACCTTCTAAAGTAAGCAAACAGATAATGGAAGACGTAAATTCTGAATTTGGCTTAACCTCACAGGCTAACGGAATAATCTTCGCTCTCCCCACCGAAAAAGCTTTTAAAATATAATTATAAAAAATCTGCCTTTCATTTTGGAAGGGCAGATTTTTAAATTTGTAAGATAATTAAATTCAGTCGGTTAATTTTGCGTGAGATAATATTTCCCAATAGCAGTCAGGCTCTTTATCGTGCAAATATCATTTATAAGATAAAAAGGTCTTTGCAAAAAAAATCCACCTTCATTGAAGAAAGTGGATTTCATTTTAAAGATATTTTTTAGTTACATGATAGCCGGAATCGGAAAGTGCTCTTCTGTATTCAGAAGAACTAATCATTTGATGTCTGATGACATCGGCATCATCTCTGCCGGGAAGGTCTACTGTCCAAACGTCCAAAACTCCGAAATCAATATAACGGTCTATGCGTGCATCTCCGTAAACGCCGCCTTCAACAACAACGTGATGTCTGCCTGTGGGTATGGTAATTTCAATGGGAGCATCGGTATAAAGTACAGATAAGGATTTTCCGTCAACAGATATTTTACCCATTGTATTTCCCGACGGGGCTCCGCCGTTGATGAATATTTTAGAAGTTCCGCTATAGCTTGAAGAGGTGCTTGTAGTTGTGGTAGTGGAAGTTTCTGTGTGCGACAAGGATACATAATTTGTATCGCTGCCTTTTTTCTTAGCGCCTTTAATTAAGAAAACGATTAAGAAAATAACACCGCCTATAATAGCAACAGGGAGTAAAATTCGAAATAATAAAATAAACGGATTAGACATAGTTGACCTCCTGAAAATTTATTATATACTAATCCTAACAAAACAGTATTATTTTGTCAAGTATAAGCTGAATTTTAATAGTAGCTTGTCCTGAGGTATATAAAAAGCACCGTTGAAACGGTGCTTTTATTTACCTATTTTACTCTTACAAGAGCTGTATATTTACCTTGTACGCTTACGTTAGCCTCGTTTGAAAATTCAAATGTAACAGCCTTTTGAATATTTCCTGAAGAGGTAGAGTCGGTCATATCAATTACTGCGGTTATATCGTCGTCTGTAAGGGCGGTAATATCAGCCGCAAGACCTCTGACAGTAACCTTAATAGAAGATGTTACGGGAGTTATTGTTTTACCCGAGGGCGAGTTTATAACAGAGAATTTCTTAACGGTAAAGGTTTTTGTTACAAGCTCAGGATAGGAAACTTTAACAGTTACCTTTGAAGGAGCATCGAAAGCCTTTGCGCCGTTGGGTAAAGATAAATCAAATTCCTTTTGGATACCATCTGTAGTCAATATTTCAGCCATATCAATAACGCCTAATTCAATAGAGTTAATAGCTGAAAGAATGTCCTCAGCTGCGCCGATTATAATGTTTTGAGGCTCAGTTTCTATAATTGCAAATTTACTGTCATAGCCTCCGCTGCTGTTTATAATACTTACAGAAAGCGGAACAGATTTTGAAAGAAGAACGGGACAGGTAACACTTACTACCTCAACATCGGTAGTGATGTTGGTAGTGTCAATTTCGTTGCCGTCCTTGTCAACAAGAGTAAATTCGTTTTTACGGACAACTGTTTCCTTTGCCCCGCCTATATCTACGTTTACGTTGGCAGATGCGATAGTGTCAATAATATTCTCAGGTCCTGTTACGGAAATGGCAGAGGGGTATGCTCTGGGAGTATCTGCAATATAGTTTTCGCTAACCTTTCCGTTGACTATAACTTTAACGTCAACACTTGCAGTTTTCTTAACAGCAAAGGTAAGCTCAAGGTTTGAAGGGGATACAGAGCTTACTTTGATTTTTTCGGTTGTTAAATCAATAGTTACAGGCATTGTAAAGGTTCCGCTTTTTGTAACGGAATTAAAATCAACCGAAGCCTTAATATTTGAACGGCTGTAGGTAGCTAAATCCGAACGGGAGCCCGATAAAACAACGCTTACTGTTTTGGGGGCGCCCTTCAAAAGCATAAGTCCGTTAGTTTCTGCCTCTGTTCCTGTAATTTCCACATCAAGAGGAATGTCAGAAAAGGTTTTTGTAGTATCAGGGTTTTCCACTCCCGATACATAAAGCCATACTATTATGGCGCATAAAACAGAAATGGCATAAAGAAATTTATTTGTATTAAAAAGAGAATAAACTTTTTCTATAAATCGGTTCATTTTTTACGCCTCCCGATTATATGTTTTTTCTCAGGCTTTTGTTCGCCGTAAAGACCGGTTAAAAGCTCTTCCTTTAATGTATTAAGGGGCAGACCTCTGATAAGCTTACCGCCTTTAGCCAAAGAAATTGTACCTGTTTCCTCAGAAACTACAAGAGCCAAAGCGTCAGAAGCTTCGGAAATACCTATTGCAGCACGGTGGCGGGTACCTAATTCGGTGCTTAAACGCTTGTTATCAGTAAGAGGTAAAAGACAAGCCGCAGCGGCAACTCTGCCGTTTCTTATTATAACAGCGCCGTCGTGTAAAGGAGTATTGACAAAGAAAATATTTTCTAAAAGCTGAGAAGAAATTTTGGAATCGACAGCAACACCGCTTTCGATAATTTCGGAAATTTTAATTTCACGCTCAAATACAATGAGAGCTCCGGTATTTGCGGCGGAAAGATGAGCAGCAGCGTTAATAACCTCGTTAACTGCATTCTGAGATTCAAAGTTATCACGCAGTCTTTCATCGGGATTGAAATATTTTTTCATTCCACCCTTACCGATTTGCTCCAAAACCTTTCTTAATTCAGGCTGGAACATTATAAGTACAGCCAGAATACCTACATCAAAAGCACTCTTAAGCACAAAAGAGGTGGCATTCATATTTAAGAATTGGCTCACAAGCATAATTGCAATATATAGCAAAATGCCCTTTAAAAGCTGAGCTGTGCGGGTGTTTCTGACGAATTTCAAAACCTGATAGATAATAAAAGACATAGCAATAATGTCAAAAATATCCTCAAAACGAATGGTTGATATGCAGTTTTTAATAAATTGGAAAATATCACTACCGAACAATACTGACACCAACCTTTCTCAAAAAATAACAATTTTACAATTATATTTTAACATATAATATTACTGTTTTGCAATAGTTTTTTTGAAAAAAACGCCGAAAATTTCGGCGTTTTTAAACTACTTTAGTATTGCGCAAATATGCTCTGCAAGCTTTAAAGAAACAGCTTCAACATTTTCATTGACTTCACTGCTGTCCACATTTCTTTCCGTAATGTCGGAAACAACCTTATATATTATACATTTTTTGCCGTGCATCTTAGCTGTAAAGGCAATAGAAAAGGCTTCCATTTCCACAACGATATTTCGGGGAATGTCAATATCTCTGCTTGTTATAAAGCGGTCATTTGACATACAGTCAGCAAGAGTGTAATTGCTGTTTGTTTCAAGAGTTAAGAAAACATCGTGCCCCGGAAGCTGATATTTTTCATAACCCATAGGGGTCATATCAACGTCGCCCTTGCATACTCTTTGAACGGAAACTATCTGACCAACTTTAAAAGCTGTTCCCGTAGCGCCGCAGCAACCTACATTGTAAAGAATATCGGCATTGAATTTAACAATAGCATAGTCTGCCGCTAAAGCGGAGTTTAATTCGCCCATACCCGAAATAACCGCAAGGGTATTGTCTTTTTTATAAATAGCAAAAGGCTTGTCAGCAATTTTTTCAAGCTTTAGTATATCAATAAAAGGCTGAGCCTCTTCTTCCATAGCTATAATCAGTGCTTTAATCATTTCAAAAACCCTTTCATAAAATATAGTAACAATATTCTATATTATTTTCTTTCAAAAATCAATAAAAAAATAATAATTACTTTTGCAAAAAAGGTATTGACAAAATTATGTATGTATGGTATTATATTAAGGCTGTTATGCGGATGTGGCGGAACTGGCAGACGCGCTAGACTTAGAATCTAGTGGGTTACCCCCGTGCAGGTTCAATTCCTGTCATCCGCACCAGTATGCGCCTGTAGCTCAGGTGGATAGAGCAACTGCCTTCTAAGCAGTGGGTCAGGAGTTCGAGTCTCTTCAGGCGCGCCAATATGGTGGGTGTAGTTCAGTTGGTTAGAGCGCCAGTTTGTGGCACTGGAAATCGTGGGTTCGAGTCCCATCACCCACCCCATGAAAAAAGCACTTCTTTCGAAGTGCTTTTTTCAATGATGTTTGCCTTCGGCAAATGATGTCGCTTGCGCTAATGATGTCGGCTTCGCCTAATGTTTTGGGGCAAACATCGCATCATTGCGAATGAAATGAGCAACATCATTATGCGAAGCATAACATCATATCGGCGTAGCCGATGCATCATTAAAAACCTCTTTTTCGAACTAAGTGTACCTTGCGGTACGATAAGCACACCTTTGGTGCGTGAAGTATGCCTTTGGCAAGTGAAGTGTCTGCGGGCGTGAGTGGTACACTTAACTTCATGTTGTGCGAAGTACAATACTTCACAGTGGTTTTGCCACTGCTTCACTTGGGCGTAGCCCAAGCTTCACTAAAATCATATCGCATCAGCGATATATCATTGAAAATCCTATACTCTAAACAAGTGATTTAATTGAAAGACATTACCTTTTTATGATATAAGTAAGAAAAAGGTCATAATGTAATGTTGCATTTGTTGTGATACAGTGATATAATATAAAAAAATAAAAGTTAAACTGCCACCGGGTAGTGAAATGCAAAAGCATTCGTTTGCACATCGTTAGGTCTTTGAAGATGTGTATGCGGATGCTTATTTTTCTTAGGGGTGTTTGAGTTGAAAAACTATTTTTCAAAGCTGGAAATTGTTTTGTGGACTTTTTCTGTGTTGCTGATAGTGGGCTCTTTTTGTATATTTGACAAAGAAAACTATCTGACATTAATTGCTTCATTGATTGGAGTAACATCACTTATTTTCAATGCCAAGGGAAATCCTTTTGGTCAGTTGTTAATGGTAATATTCAGTCTTTTGTATGGAATTATATCATATACATTTAATTATTACGGCGAAATGGTTACATACCTCGGTATGACAATGCCTATGGCGATTTTTGCTTTAATATCGTGGCTGAAAAATCCATATAAAAACAATAAGGCAGAGGTAAGGGTTAATGCAATAAGTAAAAAAGAAACGATGTTTATGTGGATTGGTGCAGCAGTAATCACCGTTTTGTTTTATTTCATATTAACATATTTTAATACTGCTAATACTATCCCGAGTACAATATCTGTTACAACGAGCTTTATTGCAGTATATCTTACTTTCAGAAGAAGCCCTTTGTTTGCATTGGCATATGCTTCAAATGACATTGTTTTGATTGTTTTATGGATAATGGCAAGCGTATATGACATTCGTTATATTTCTGTTGTTGTTTGCTTTGTAGCCTTTTTAGTGAATGACATATATGGCTATGTCAATTGGCAAAAAATGAAAATCAGGCAGAGTGAAAGCTAAGTACAAAACAAATATTGAAAAACTTTGAAAATTTTAGAAAAACCCCTTGACAAATTTTTAAAAATATGTATAATAATACGTGGTTAGCGGTAGCTAACTATATTTTAGGACTGATGGTTAGCATCAACTAACCAATACATAATACGGTGGTAATGGGTATGAATTTGAGAGAAGCAGAAGAGGGAAAAGAATATATTATTCAGCAGATTAACACAGATGATGAGGAACTGAATGCTTTCTTGTTTTCTCTGGGCTGCTACAGCGGGGAAAGCATCACTGTAATTGCACACCGTAAGGGTGGCTGTACTGTTTCGATTAAAGACGGTCGCTATAATATTGATACCCAGTTGGCAGAAGCCATCATTGTTTAATTAAAAAGAATAAGCTTCGGCTTATTTTTTTTGAGTTATCAGTTAGCAATAGCTAACCGACGCTTGTAGCTTTATCCGATAGGATTTATATAAAGTTAAGAAATAGGAGGAGAAAAATATGAGAATTGCTTTAACAGGAAACCCAAATTCAGGTAAGACCACAATGTATAATGCTCTGACCGGCCGTAATGAAAAGGTAGGCAACTGGGCGGGTGTTACGGTAGACAAGAAAGAGCACCCAATTAAGAAGGTGTATGCAGGCAGTGAACAAATTACTGCGGTTGACCTTCCCGGCGCATACTCTATGTCACCCTTTACAAGTGAGGAAAGTATTACAAGCTCTTATGTAAAGAATGAAAATCCCGATGTTATTATCAATATCGTAGATGCAGACAATCTTAGTCGCAGTCTTTTCTTTACCACACAGCTTTTGGAGCTTGGCATTCCTGTTGTTGTTGCGCTTAATAAGAGTGATATAGGTAAGAAGAAAGGAAACAAAATTGATGCTGATTTACTTTCAACAAAGCTTGAATGTCCCGTTATTAAGACAGTTTCCACATCGACAGAGGGACTAAAAGCTCTTATTGAAACGGCTATCGCACAGGTTGGAAAGACTCAAACTGCAACTTACATACAAGAAGATATTGACCTTACCGATAAGGCACAGGTCGAAGAAGCAGACCGTAAGCGTTTTAGCTTCGTTAATAATATTGTAAAGGACGTTGAAACCCGTAAGGTTTTAACCAAGGATAAGAATATCGGTGATAAAATCGATGCCGTTATCACAAATAAGTGGCTTGGTATTCCGATTTTTGCTGCAGTTATGTTCCTTGTGTTTTATATTTCGCAGACTACACTGGGTGCTTGGATTGCCGATGGGGTGGAGATTGGTGAAACATTTATTCCGGGACTTGTACCTCTTCTTGAAATGTTCCAAGGCTTTATTGGCGGACTCCTTGAAAATGCTAATCCTCTGATTTCCGCTATCCTTGTTGACGGCGTTATCGGCGGTGTGGTTGCCGTTGTCGGATTTTTACCTCTTGTTATGGTGATGTATTTCCTTATTGCTCTTTTAGAGGATTGCGGATATATGTCCCGTGCCGCTGTTGTGCTTGACCCTATTTTCAAAAAGGTAGGCCTTTCAGGTAAATCGGTTATTCCTTTTGTAATTACTGTAGGCTGTGCAGTTCCCGGTATTATGGCAAGCCGTACTATTCGTAACGAGCGTGAACGCAGAGCAACTGCAATGCTTGCTCCCTTTATGCCTTGCGGCGCAAAGATTCCTGTTATTTCCCTGTTTGCAGGCGCATTTTTTGAAAATGCTTGGTGGGTTAGTGCGTTGATGTACTTTGCAGGTATTGTCCTTATCTTCCTTGGTGCGTTGCTTATCAATCTTATTACAGGTTACAAAGCAAGAAAATCCTTCTTTATTATAGAGCTTCCCGAATATAAAGCTCCTTCTCTGTGGGGCGCATTTAAGTCTATGTGCAGTCGTGGTTGGGCTTATATAGTAAAAGCTGCTACAATTATTCTTTTGTGTAATATGGCGGTACAGTTGATGCAGACTTTTACCTGGAGCTTTACAGTTGCAGAAAATGCAGATACTTCTATTCTTGCTTCTATTGCATCACCCTTTGCTTATTTGCTTGTTCCGATTGTGGGCGTTTTATCCTGGCAATTGGCGGCGGCAGCTATCACAGGCTTTATCGCAAAGGAAAACGTTGTTGGTACTCTTGCTGTTTGCTTTGTCGGTCTTGAAAATCTTATTGACACCGAAGAGCTTGCTCTTATAGAAGGCGCAGGGGCAGAGGTTGCAGGCATTATGGCAATTACCAAGGTTGCGGCTTTAGCTTATTTGATGTTCAATCTCTATACACCGCCTTGCTTTGCGGCTATCGGTGCTATGAATGCTGAAATGAAGAGTGCAAAATGGCTTTGGGGCGGCATAGGACTTCAGCTTGCAGTAGGTTATACTGTAGCATATCTTGTTTATACTATCGGCACTCTTATCGTAGGCGGTGCTCTTAACATCGGTGCGGCTATCGGCGGACTTGTTGCTGTAATTGCGATGATAGCAGTTGTTGTTAGTCTTATTATGAATACTAACAAGAAGATGAAAACCGAGTATGCTCTCAAAGCATAAAATATTTTAGTTAGGATTTTGATTATGGAAAATATTATTGTTATTTTAATATTGATTGCAATTGCGACAGGAATTATATTCTATCTTATCCGTGCCAAAAGAAAGGGAGAAAAATGCGTGGGCTGTCCTTATGCCAAGAAGTGCAACGGCTGTTCAAGCAAATCGGGCAATAAAAATTTTCATAATTAAATTGACACAAATAAAAGGTCTGTCTCACTTTTTAGTAAGACAGACCTTTTTTGTCTATTCAAGCTTTGCGTTTTCAATTGAATAAAATATACTGCTGTCAGAGGGGTTTACGTCATCTGTTAAGCTTTTGGTAGCGGCAAGGGCTGCTTTTTTAAAGCAAATAGGAATAAAAGGAGAGTTTTCAAAGAAAACAGTTACTGCCGTATCATAGGAATATTCACTGCTGTTTAAAGAGCTTTGAATATTTTGAAAAACTGTATTATCCCAACCGAAAACATTTATCTGAGGGCTTGAAAAAATGCTGATATCCATATTTGCGGGAAGCCTAACCTCACCTAAAAACAAATCAAAATTTAAAGAAGAAAGACTTAAATCATAATCCTGCCCCGTTAATGCTATAACGTTTACGGGTATTCCGATGCCTGATAAATCCTCTTTAATTCTTTTTGCGCAATTCAATTTATATGAATTGTTTGAATTTACTAACAAATTAAGAGGCTGACACCTTGTTTCGCCGTTTAAAACAAGCTCTGTTTCATCTAAAGTTACAAGCGCTGTCTGCAAAGAATAGATGTCAGAGGGAATATCTGTACCTGAAAGCTCAAAATAAGAAGGATTGAAGGGATGCCATACCGGTACAGCATAGCTGAGCAGAGTTTCGGAAGCAATTTTCTGACGGTTTATTGACATTGAAATTGCCTGGCGTACTTTTGCATTTGCAAAAATCGGATTATACATATTAAAGCTCAGAAAGAACATATTGTTGGTGGTAAATGTATTTAGATTTATAGTTCCTAAATATGACTTTGAAACGTTGAGCAAATCGGCATAACAGGCAGTTATCTGTCCTGAATTGAAGCTGTGGAACATTGTATCGTAATCAGGTACCTCTACAATTTTAATCTGATTTATATAAGACTTTGTACCGTAATAAGAGGAGTTGGCATTAAGAATATAATTTCCGTCATCGTTTTGAGAAAAAGTGTATTTTCCACAGCCGATGGGAATAGCTTCGTTTTGAGTTCCTGATTTTATTATCGGAATATCCAAAAGATTCAGATTGCTCAAGGCAGAGCTTATAAAGGTTATTTCAACCTTTGAATTTTTAGCAATTGCTGAGGTTATATAATTAAATCTTTGTAAATAGGGAGAGTCTTGAGCTTTTGCAAGGTTGTAAGAAAAAACTACGTCTGCGGCGGTGACGGGGGAGTTATCCGAAAAAACAGCATCAGATTTCAAGGTTATAATGAATTTGTTGTTGTCTACAGTATAGCTTTCAGCTATTGCATTGGTAGCCTTAAAGCTTGAATTTACAGAAAAAAGGCCGTCAAAGCAAAGGCTTAAAAGATGCTTATTTGTATTTGTAGTAACCTTATAGGGATTAAGACTGTCAGAGGTGATTTTAGGAATTATAAGGCTGTCAGAAAGCTCTGATATTTCAGAAGAGGTAGTATCCAAATCCTTTTTATTACTGTTACAGCCCACTAAAAAAATGCATATACAAATTAAAAAAATAACTGTTTTTTTCATTTTTTAGCCCTTTCAATTAAGTATGACAAAGGAGGCATTAGTGCCTCTTTTTGTGCCCATAACACGATGGGAAAAATATTTGTCGCTGTTGCAGTAAGTACATTCATCACTGCACTGTATATTCTCCTGCATAACTCCTGCACGTATTAGCTGATAGTTATTTATGGCGGCTAAATCCGCTGTGAATTTTTCGCCAAAAGGATAGACAAAATCTTTGCAAAATTCATTTTCTTTAAGAACATCGGCAACATCACTGCCTATTTCAAAGTGGCATTTTTTAATGCAGGGACCTATGGCACAATGAATATCCTTTACATTACAGGAATAGTCAGTTACCATTTTTGAAATTACCTTTGAAGCAATATTCAAAACAGTACCTCTCCAGCCTGCGTGAGCAGCGGCAATTACTTTCTTTTTGGTATCGCAAAAAAGAATGGGAACACAGTCAGCCGTAACAATAACAAGAGCAATCCCTTTTTGATTTGTTATAAGAGCATCTGCGCTTTCAAAGCCCTCTTTGAAAATACCGACTCCCTTATGGCTTAAGTCGACATCTGCTATATCGTCCTTATGAATTTGAGAAGAAAGAACAAAATCTTCTATTGAGCAATTAAGCACATCTGCAATAATATTAAAATTTTGCTTGACGTTTTCAATATTATCTCCACGGTTAAAGCCTAAATTCATTGTGGCAAATTCGTTTGAGCTTACACCGCCGAGACGTGTTGAAAAAACGCCCATTGCGCCACATTCTTCAAAATCGGGAACACTTATATATACAAGATTTTTCTTTTTGTTTTCTTTAAGCAAAGGAAAATCCTCCGTTTCAACTAATTATACTAATTATATCATACGCAAAATCAATTGTAAACTTGATTTTATAAGTATAATATAGTATAATGTTAAAAAAAGCCAAAGGAGAAAAAACAATGAAGATTAAAAAAGCGGTTATTCCTGCAGCGGGCTACGGAACACGTATGCTTCCTGCTTCAAAGGCTATTCCCAAAGAGCTTTTACCTATCGTTGATAAGCCTGCAATTCAATATATTGTTGAAGAGGCAGTAAAATCGGGAATAGAAGATATAGTTATTATTTTATCCAGAGGTAAAAGTGCGGTTGAGGACCATTTTGACCGTTGCCCCGACTTAGAGGGTAAGCTTATTTCCGGAAATAAAGCAAAGGAATTAGAGGCTTGTCTTAACGTGGCAAACCTTGCAAATATTTGCTTTATACGTCAAAAGGAAATCAAGGGCTTAGGCCACGCTGTATGGTGCACAAAATCTGCAATAGGTGATAATCCTTTTGCTGTAATGTACGGCGACGATGTTATTATGGGTGATATTCCTGCTACAAAGGAGCTTTGCGATGCATACGAGGAGTATGGCTTGGGAGTTGCAGGAATTAAAGAGGTTTCCCGTGAAGCTATCGTTAAGTACAGTTCTTTGAAGGTTGAGCCTCTTAAGGATAAGATATATAAAGTTACTGATATGATAGAAAAGCCCAAGCCCGGACAAGAATACTCTCTGTTTTCAATTTTGGGAAGAGTTGTATTACCCAGTGAAATCTTTTCAATAATTGAAAATACACCCCCCGGAGCAGGTAATGAAATCCAGCTTACCGACGCTATGAAAACCCTTGCAAAAACAAAGGGAATGACAGGCGTTGACTTTTCGGGTACAAGATATGATATGGGCAATAAGCTTGGAGTTATGCAGGCTTGCGTTGAAACTGCATTAAAGCACGAGGAAATAGGCGCAGATTTCAGAAAATATTTACTTGAGTTGATGAAAACACTATGAGAATTCTCTTAAAAAACTGTCCCGATGATATACTTATTGAGGATAGAATAATTTCTAAGATAGGTAAAGATATAAATACCGATGCAGATAAGGTAATAGACTGTAAGGGACTTTATGTTTCTTCGGGCTTTGTGGATTTGCACTGTCATTTGAGAGAGCCGGGCTTTGAATATAAGGAAAAGATAAGCACAGGCACTCACGCAGCGGCGGCAGGCGGTTTTACTGCTGTTGTAGCTATGGCAAATACAAAGCCTGTATGTGACAATGTTGATACGGTAAGCTTTATTTTAAATGAGGCAAATCAAAACGGTTATTGCAAGGTTTATCCTGTTGCCGCTGTTACAAAAGGCTTTAAGGGTGAAGAGCTTACAAATTTTGAAGAGCTTAAGAGAGCAGGTGTAAGGGTATTTTCTGATGACGGAGTACCTGTTGAAAATGCTCTTATGATGAAAAATGCTATTATAGAAGCCAATAAGCAAGGCGTAATAGTAGTATCTCACTGCGAAGAGCCTGTAAGAGCTGAAAATGAATGGAAAAATCCAAAAAGCTCCGAAATAATTATGGTGGCAAGAGAGTGTATACTTGCTAAGGAAACAAACTGCCATATACATATAGCGCACGTCAGCTGTAAGGAAAGCGTGGAAATTATAAGAAGCTATAAAAAAATGGGCGCAAAGATAACTGCAGAAACCTGTCCCCATTATTTTTCACTTACTGCTAAGGATGTTGAAAAGTACGGTACAAATGCAAAAATGAATCCGCCTCTTTGTGATGAAGAGGACCGTATGGCTATTATCGAAGGGCTTGTTGACGGCACTATTGATGCTATTTCAACAGACCACGCACCTCACAGTGAAGCTGAAAAGCAAAAGGGCTTATTCGATGCTCCTAACGGAATTACAGGCTTGGAAACAGCATTGGGAGTGAGCATTACCTATCTTTATAAAACGGGATATCTTTCCCTTGAAGAAATTTGCAGGAAGCTAAGCGCTAATCCTTGCAGTATATTAGGAATTGATCACTCAATAAAAGAGGGTAATATTGCAAATATTACGGTGTTTGATGCTCATAAAAAATATACATTTGATAAAAGCAAATCCCTCTCCCTTGGAAGAAATACTCCTTATGACAGCTTTGAGCTTTACGGTAAAAATATGCTTACAATATCTGACGGCATAATAACTTATAATGAAATAATCGGAGGATAAGATGGACAGACTTATTGAAAAAATACTTGAAAAGAAAAACCCCACAGTAGCAGGACTTGACCCGTTGTTAGACTATATTCCTTCATATATAAAGGAAGCTTCTTACAAAAAGTTTGGCAAAACCTTAGAGGGTGCGGCGAATGCTGTATGGGAGTTTAACAAAAGCTTAATTGATGCTCTTGCTCCTATAGTTCCCGCAATTAAGCCTCAGTCTGCATATTATGAGCTTTACGGCTATGAGGGCGTTAAGGTTCTTGCAAAAACTATTGAATACGCTCAAAGCAAGGGAATGTATGTAATAACAGACGTTAAAAGAAACGATATAGGCTCAACAGCAGGAGCTTATGCAGATGCATATCTTGGAAAAACCAAGGTCGGCGATGTTGAGCTTTCCGCTTTTGGCTCTGACGGACTTACTGTAAACGGCTATTTGGGAAGTGACGGACTTGTTCCTTTTGTAAGCTATTGTAACGAGAGTGATAAGAGCATTTTTGTCCTTGTAAAAACCTCAAATCCTTCATCGGGCGAGCTTCAGAATTTAAAATATGAATCAGGAAAAACTCTTTTTGAAACTATGGGAGAGCTTATAGAAAAATTAGGTGCTGATTCCATAGGAAAATACGGCTACAGTAACGTGGGTGCAGTGGTTGGAGCAACATATCCTCAGGAGTTAACAGAGCTTCGCAAAAAGTTTAAAAATATGTTTTTCCTTATTCCAGGATACGGCGCACAGGGCGGCGGTGCAAAGGATATTATCGGTGCCTTTGACGAAAACGGCATAGGCGGAATAGTAAATTCATCAAGAGCAATTATGTGTGCATACAAAAAAGAGGGCTGCGACGAAAAGGATTTCGCGGCAGCAGCGGCAAGAGAAGCTATACGTATGCGTGATGAAATAACTGCGCTGTTATAAAAATGAATATAAAAAAACTTGACATATCTCATCTGGAAGAGGTTTCGCAAATTGAAAATAAATGCTTCAACGACCCGTGGAGTATAGAAATGTTAGAGGAAAGCTTTGAAAACGGATTGTTTTTCGGCTACTTTTCTCAGGATCTTCTTTGCGGTTATATTCTGATATATTTTGTATTGGACGAAGCAAATATAATGAATGTAGCAGTTTTACCCGAATTTCGTAAAAACGGCTATGGGGACGCTCTTGTAAAATACGCTTTAAAAATTGCCAAGGAAAAAGAATGTGTCAGAGCGTTTCTTGAGGTAAGGCAGAGCAACATAGCAGCACAAACGCTTTATCAAAAAAATAGCTTTGTAATTGACGGAATACGGAAAAACTACTACTCAAATCCAACAGAAAACGCAATTTTAATGCATTGTGAGATATAATAGAAAATGTTAAAAGCTGTCTTGCTCAATAAAAGTAAGACAGCTTCATTTTTGAATATAAATGCATATTTAATTAAAAAATTGTTGACAAATTTTGTTAATTATAATAATATATGAATATAAATTAGGTAGATATCAATGCTTTGCTTGATGAAAAGGAGGAAATAAAAATGAAAAAAGCAAAATTTTCTGTTTTAGCTTTTGTTTTGTTAATAGCTGTTTTGTTAAGTGCTTGCAATGGAAAAGCCGATGATGATTCAACAAGCAGGGAAGCTGTAGACAGTATGGCAGAACAAACAAATACAGAGGATATATCTAATGGGAATGACAATGCATCAACAGGCTCAACAGCAATAGTAACAGAAACAGAAGAGGATTTAAAAAGATGGATAAAGACAGGAGCAGTTGAATGGCATTTGAAGAATGAGGATCCCAACAAAAATGAAATTTACTATCCGACGCTTATTCTTGACGAAAAAGCATATTTATTTCCGTATAAGTTAATGGAGGAGAAAGAAGAAAAATTTCATATTGAGCCTATGGGAAATCATACGCTAACTTACAGTAGCAGAGTAAAAATCGGGGATGATTTGATAGGATTTTGGTTTTTAATAAACGCTTATAAAACAGATACATCTAAAGGAAGCAATGAAGGCTTAAAAGCGTTTTTGAGTATTGATTTATATAATAAGTATAATTTCAAAAAATACACTGTTAAAAATACTGATTATTATGTAGATGAAGAAAAAAAACAATTATATTTCTTTTATGAATCATATCTTTGTAAGGTTTATTATTATGATATAGAATCAAAAGGAACCTCGATTGAGAAAATTCTTGACTACTGTGTTTTAGAAAAAAGATATGTAGATAAATAATTTTATCTTATATTTTAATGCATTGTGATTTATAATATAACAGCTCTGCTTAATTTTGAAGCAGAGCTGTTGTTTTGTTATGAGAGAAACAAGTCTTTTATTTTTTCACTTGCTTATGATGCAGCTTATACAAAGCAGGAGTAACACCCATTTGTGCTTTAAATGCAGAGAAAAAGCTTTTTACATCACTAAAGCCCACCTCTTCGGAAATCTCCTGTATGGTTTTTTCGGTGGTCATAAGAACAAGTATAGCTTTGTCAACTCTTACCTTGCGCAAATATTGGATTGCGCCCATTTTCATTTCTTCCTTAAAAAGCTTGCAAAGGTAAACCTGGCTTATAGTCAGATGATTGGCAATGTCATTAAGATTTATTTGCTCTTTATAGTGTTCATTTATATAATTTATTGCCATTTTTATAAGAGATTTACGGTGGCGCTCGGAATAAGAGATTGTGTTATCCTCTCCCGCTAAGCGCTTGAGCTTTAAAAGAAGGGCATAAAGCTGATATTTAATAATTTCAACGTGTTGACTTTGCTTGAGATTGTATTCATTGAGCATTTCAATAAGATTGTTGGAAATGCTGAGAGTGAATTTATCGTTATATTTTTTTGTTTTGAGAAGTATAGGGTCAGTAACAGTAATAAAAGCAGGAGTCCATATGCAGTTTAGCCATCGGAAACTGTCATCGTCCTTATCAGGAGTGAAAAAATGCTTATCTCCGTAGTTTATGAGAAATATGTCTCCGGGCATAACTCTGAAGGTCACACCGTTAATAGTGTGAGTTCCTGTTCCGTTAATTACCGCTATAAGCTCATAAAAATCGTGAGAATGTTCAACGGAAGCATCGTTATTTTTACTTATATCAAGATAGATATCCTGATGAGGCGGATAAAGGTCATTTAAAGCATAATGCTCTAACATTTTATATGGTGGCATATATTTTTACCTCCCATTATCAAAAATCAGATTTTGTGTAAATAAACAAGTTCTGCGGAGAAATTATAAGGAAGATTAAACTCAATACCGCTTTGGGCTAATTGACTGCTACTGATAATTTCTTGCTTTCCGCTTGGGAAAAATTCAAGCTTATAGTCGCCGTTTTTAAGTCCGCGGGGTTTTATTGTGAGCTTATCTTTGCCGTTTTCGGGTCTTTGAACACAAATAATAGAAGAAGTTTTGTCACAGTTTCTTATTTCTAATGCTCTGTCGATATTATTTTTATAGTATTTGAAATCCTTGGTATAATGGATTGTGTAGCAGGAGTAGAAAAGCTTCCTGTATTTTTTATAAAGCTTTACAGCTTGAAGCAATATCTTTTTCTTGCTTTCAGACTGCTTAACAAGATTTCCGCTTAAATGCATTCTGCCCATCATTGAGTTAGTTAATGCAAAAATATAGTCTTCTTCTGTAAATTGGTCTTCAAGATAGGACCAGATACCGCACTGTGATGGGTGTATAAGCTTGGAAACGTTGTAGTAAAGAGCGCCCATAAGCTTGTGGCTTGCCTGGTCGGTTATAGATGCCATATCAGTACGTGAAAGCATACCGTATTCAAGACGCATTCCGCCGCTGGAGCAGTTTTCTATTATAAGCTGAGGATATTTTTCACGAATACTGTCAATCCAAGCGTAATAGTCCATTCTGTTTTTGTGAAGTCCCTGTCCTACATCGCCGTCGTCAGTGTCGCAACCGGGGGCAGAGTCCATATTATAATCTATTTTTACGTAGTCAAAGCCCCATTCAACTATTTTGTCAAAGGTTTTGGTTGCATAATCACGGCCCTTTTGGCTTGAAAAATTCAGAAAATGTCTTTTAGCATCGCAAACAGGACGGCCGTCTCTCATAAGAATCATATCGTAATCGTTGTAAATGTCAGCCATAGGTCCTATAGCCTCTATTTCACACCAGATTCCCGATTTCATACCCTTTTCTTTGATGCGGTCTGTTATGTATTTAAGTCCGTGGGGAAAACGGTTTTTGTCATATTCCCATTGACCTGCCATAACCCACCAGTCATTTTTTGGGGGAGTTTGCTCGCAAAACCAGCCTGCATCGGTAACGTAAATGTCTACAGAACAGTCCTTAAGAGTGTCAAGCTGTTCAAGGATTTTTTCTTCTGTAACGTCAGCCTGCATATAGGGCCAATCGTTATAGATAACGGGTAAATCCTTATCAGTTTCAGAACGGTGAATAAGAACATTTTGCTGATGCAGATGCATATGATTAAAGGCTTTTTCAAGATTTCCGTAAGCTGTAGTAATAGAAGCACGAGGGGAGCAGAAGCTTTCCTTATTTTTGAGAATTTTGTTCCAATGAGCGTGTAAATCGTTGCCCATTCCGCCCTGAGTATAAAACCAGCCCTGATTGTCAAGGTCTGATGTGCCGATTTCAAAACGCCACGCAGAAGAATATTCATAGGAAACAGCAGTAAATATTTTGGAGTTTTTCTGTTCTATAACAAAATAGGGGAAATATTGCTGACAAACCCAGGTTCCTGTGCTTTCTATTGCATAACCGTTTCTGCAATAGTGGTCAAGAACACCCAAATCAGCAAAGCTGTTGCGGTTTGGTGTGCCCTCGTAGCTCCATTGAGAACTGAAGGAATGTAAATATAAATCCTGACAGGTTTCGTTTGAATAGGGGAAATTTGAAAGGGTAAAGCTTGAAATGTGGTTTAAAAGTATATCATTACCCGATTTGTTTTCAACCTCTGTATATCTGCGTATAGCAGGGGAGTTTTGATAAACCTCGTAATGAAGCTTTATCAAAAGATTTTTTTCGGGACATTCAAGAGTAACTATATTGTCTGTGCCGCCGGGAATACGTTTTCTTTTTAAGGAGCGGAAAACGGAATTTTTTGAAGTTTCGGTATAAAAGGCTCTTACTCCGTGAGAAATAACAAAGGGCTCGTGGTCAACCTTTAAAACAAATTCAAAGGAATAATGTGTGCGGTATTTCTCGAAAAGCTCCTGAGCACTCATTCCTTTAAAGCAGCAAGAGGGTATAAAACAGCCGTGGAACAAATGGCCCTCGTCGTCTGTACCTATTATGTATCTGTAATATTTATTTTTAAATTCAAAAGCTTTCATAATTTTACCTCTTTAGTTTACATTTATATTTTCACATTTTGAAATTTTAAAGGTTTTTTCAGTTACTCCCGAGTCAATAAAATTATCCTTTACTGTGATATTTGAGCCGTGCTCAAGTATCATAACGGGGTCAGAACAATTTTTAAAAGTATTATTGTAAATTTCAATATTTCTGAAAGGAGCATAGTCGGAGGTTTTATCGGGGATATTGGATATCATATCAAGACAAGATGTCCAATCTCCGCAGTTTACGTCGGTAAAGGTGTTATTCCTTATAACAAGTCCGTCAACTCCGCTTCCCTCATACCAAAGGCCTACAAGAGCTTCAAGCATTATAAATATTGCAGCCCCTTCAGTACGGTAAAAACGGTTGTTTTCCACAAGACCGTTACTGCACTGTAAAAGTAAGCCCCTTGCTCTGTTTTCGTGGAAATAGTTGTTTCTGATAATGTAGTAATTACTTCCGAAGCTTTTGTTTACAAGCATATAGCCTTCTTTAATTTCTTCGGGTATTTTTTCATTGAAATATACTATGGTGCGGTGGTTTTCCAAGGGCTCTATTTTATCTATTGTTAATTTTTCTGAAAGGGGAGAAAAATCGCACCTGTGAATTTTAATTATATCGCCCTTTTGTCCGTAAGCCTCGTTTTTAAAAAGTATGCTTTTTTCGTCAAGCTTTTTATCTACAAAGAAATGGCAATCGTGAATGTTTACATCATCGTCGCCCATAGCTGAAAAATCACAGTTTTCAATAATTATATAGCCGTTGGACTGAATTATATGTATACCGTCGCCGTCAGTTGAAATATAACGGTTGGAGTTGGGACGTACACATATCTTTTCACCGTCAAAACGGATATGGTGGCTCTGACCGCTTACCATATGGGTCATTCCTCTGCTGCCGTAAATGGTGTTGTCCTTAACGGTGATATGGGTACAGTTGTTTATATGTATAACACATCCGCTTCTGAGAGTCATATTGCGGAGAAGATAAATTTCGTCTTTTTTAATTGGCTTCATATCCTCCTGAGTATAATGAAGCTCAAAAATGTGGTTGCCTTTATATATTCTTTTGGGAAGAGAATCGGGATATACCCAGATTTCCTTTCCGTCAGGCGCACCGGGAGTCATATATTTAGGGTCAAATTGATTGAAGGAGTTTACTATAAAATCGGTATCCTCGCTGTCATTGTTTAAAAACTCAACTGTCATTACAGAGCTTTGAGTATCGTTTTCTATTATTCTTACTACTGTTGCATAGCGCATAGTATCCCAGTCAATGTCCATAATACAGTTTTTAAATAAAACTCTTTGAGAGTTTTCTATTAAGAACATTTCGGGCTCGTGGAAGATAAATTCGGAATTTTGTCCGTCAAAGGTAAAGTCGGACATTTCCGCAAATGTTATAAAGCTTTTATTTTTAAAGTGATATATACCTTTTTCAAAATAAAGCGTAGAAATATCATTTTGCTTGCAGTATTCAATAGCTTGTATAAGCTCTTTATCATTACTGTCCTTTTCGGGACATACGCCAAAAAATGAAGCACATATGGATTTATTGCTTTTAGGATTGGGAAGCTCTACTGTAAATTCCATATAAATTCCCCTTTAAGATTAAAAAGCAGGAGTGTTTAGTGCAAAAGCATATTTGAAATTTAAAATGCTGCTGCAAAACACTCCTGCATAAAGTTTAATTATTTGCTAAGAAAGCTTAAAGTAGCTTTGTTTTCGTTGTAAAGCTTTGTGTAGTGCTCGTAAACTTGTTTACCGCCGAGATTTTCCCATTCTTTTCTTAGCTTATCCCACTCAGCATCGGTGGAAGCAACCTTACCTGTAATCATATCAAGAGTTCTTGAGTAAAGAACGTTTCTTGAATCGGCAGATTTAGTTGCGATATCAACGGGAAGAGTAGTCTGGAAATATCTTGTTACGTCAAGATGACAGTTGTTAAGAATTTCGTCGGTGTTACAGCTGTCGTATGCCTTTGCAGACTCAGCAGGTCTTGAGTTATAAGTGTATAAAAGCTGAAGCCTTGTAAATACGTTAGCACCGTGGAAGCCCTTAAGGTCATTAAAGGTTTTTACTGTATCGCTAAGTTTATCAGCGGGAACAGAAAGCTTTTCTTTACCTGTTTCAGGGTCCTGACTTCTTTCGTAGGTTACGCCCTCAAGGCCGTAAAGTACGAGGTCAGAGTTTTCCTGATTGTTGTAGTACCAATTCATATATTGGAAAGCTTTTTCTGTGTTCTTACCGGTTACAGGGAAGGAGATAATATCGCTTCCGAAGCCGGAGGAGTAGTATTTCTTAGTGTCAGCCTTGAAAGGAATAATCCATTTCATATCAAGGTTTTTCTGTGCGTTGTAGGAGTTAAGTGTTGAATATTCAAGCTGGTATACGTTTGCAACGTGAATACCTACCATATCCTTTGAAATAAGGCTGTTGATAGTATTTTCGTCACCATTTGTTACAAGGTCATCAATGTAGCCCTTCTTGTACCACTCAGCAAGCTTTTCAACAAACTTTCTGTATCCGGGGTCAAGATATTTAGGCTGAACGTTGCCGTTTTCGTCAACATAGTCGCCGGGATGGTCTGTAAACATTCCAAGGAAAACAAACTCCATAATGTCTCTGTTACCTGCCATAGGAATAACTTTTCCGTTGGGGTTGATTTCTTTATTGGTCTTTATAGCTTCGCAAAGTGCTTCAAGCTCTGCAAGGCTTGTGGGAAGCTCTTTGTTAAGCTTCTTAAGCCAGTCGCCTCTGATCCAAAGGCCGTAGCTTATGGGGAAGGAACAGGTGGGAATACCGTAAACCTTGCCGTTGATTGTACACTCAGCCCAAGCATTTTCGGGGATAAGATCCCAAAGATCAGGAGCATATTGGTCAATAAGAGGCTTAATATCAACAAAAATGTCTTTTTCTGCATAGCCTGCTGCTGTGCCGTTGGTGGTACGGATAAAGTCGTAGCTCATTTTGTTTGCAAGGTCAAGAGCAAGCATTGTCTCATACTGGTCAACATAGGAGTTGCAAACAACGTTTACTTTAAATCCAAGGTCATTGTAAAGCTTTTCGTTGATGGCATCCTGTACTTGTTTTTGATATTCGTAGGATTGTTCAAGAGCATATCCGGGGAAAAGTATGGATATGTTGTAGGTGTCTTTGTCAAGCGTTTCGTCGGTTTTGTCGCCGCAGGATGAAAGAGTAGCAACCATAAAGCTTAACATCATAATAACTGCAAGAAATAGACTAAGTTTTCTTTTCATGATTTTTCTCCTTTTTCAATTAATTATCTTTATTTCCCAGAAGGAATACAACGGGAACATAGATACAAGTGGTTCTTCCGTCAATTGTCAGCTCAAGAACAAAACGCTCTGTCTGCTGAGGCTCTGTAACGGTAAATTCAAAAGAAAGTGTTTTTTCGGAATGCTTTCTTGAACCCTTGAACATAAGGAAGAATCTTCCGTTCTGTGCAGGGGATACAGTAGCTCTGTCGGGCAATAACCAACGATAGTTGATAATATCACCTGTTTTGTATTCGCTGATTACAGTAACGTTTATTTTTCTGGGTGTGTTTTCAACAATGTAGCAGTCGTCAGAAAGATAGTCAACTGTAACAGTATAGAAATCTGTGTGATAATCCTGAGAGCTGAATCTCTTTTTAGCATTGTTTATAAATTCATCGGAAGCCTTGAAATCAAGAGCATTTTCATATTTTGAGGTATCAATTCCGTCCTTGGCATTGGGCAGACTGTATTGTGTAGACATTATAATATGCTGCTTGTAGATTCTTTCAGCCAATTCGTCAACAGTCTGGGGAAGAATGTCACCGTAAACGCCAAGTTCGCCAAGATTAAGAGTACCAACGGAAATCTTGTTTCCGATAGGCTCGCTCCATTTCTTGTCTATTTTACTCATACCGTGAATAATACCGAAGGTTGCACCTGCAGTACCAACTGTACAGTCTGTATCCTCGCCAAAGAAGAATGCGCTTTTTACAGTCTTGTCAAAATCGCCTTCACCGTAAAGAATACCTGCAATAACTATTGCAACGTTGAGAGGACAGTCATATCCCACAGGACCGTCAGCAAAGCCTTTTGCCTTATCTTCGGGAGCTACTATCTTCCAAGCGTATCCACGGTATTTCTCGAGAAGAGCATCTCTTACTTCGTCAAGAGTTGCCTTATTTTTATACATTGTTACAACATCGGTAATCGCATTGTAAAGTCCTGTTGTTTCGGGAATGTATGTAAGAGCTGTTTCAATAAGAGAATCTATATCACTGTTTACAAAAGCAAGGCTCTGAAGAGCAGCAAGGAATACCTCGCCCCAAGTGCCTTCGCCGTTACCGTGGTCAATAACTGCATCGCAAAGAGCATTTGACGCTGCAATTTCAGGGTTACCGGGAGTCAGACAAGCCCAGATTTCAGAACGAATCCAAGCACCGTTAGAGTGCTTGAAATCTTCATTGTTGACAGTTCCGCTCATAGGAGGTCTTATTCCGGCACGCATATTTATTTTTGAAATGCCGTACTCTGCCCAGTGGGGAGTGATATATCTCTGCCAGTATTCACCTAAACGCTCGCAGTCAAAGTTAATTCCTTTTTCTTCAAGCATAATAAGCCAGAGAAGCTGAATATCTAAATCGTCATTAGGCATGGGAAGAGTAAGTCTTTTGTCATAGCCGTCAGCGAAGTTTTTCTGACGGTGTCCCTCTTCAAGAGCACCCAAAGTGCCGCCTATGTTTTTACCGGTAAAACAGCCCATAAGCTTGTCATAAAAAATTTTCTCGTTAATAATCATTTTCAAATTGGCAATACGTGTGTATTTGCCAACCTCCTTTTATGTATTTTAAAAAATTAACCTTTTACCGAACCAATCATAATACCTTTTACAAAATAACGCTGTAAGAAGGGATAAGAAGCGAGTATGGGAGCAGTACAAACAACAACTGCCGCCATTTTCAGACATTCTGTGGGAGGGAACGCACCCGAAACGGGCATACCCATTGTTGTTGACGGGTTGGTTGACTCCAGAACTGTCTTAAGGAACATCATTATAGGCCATAGGTCTTTCTGATTTGAAAGGTAAAGTAATGCTGAATACCAGTTGTTCCAGGAGCCTACCAATACAAAGAGTGTCAAGGTTGCAAGAATAGGCTTGGAGAGGGGGATAATAATACGGAAAAGAATTTTCATATATCCCGCACCGTCAATAAAGGCGGATTCTTCAAGCTCTGCAGGAAGTGCTGAGAAATAGTTTCTTACAAGAATCATATTCCAAGCTGAAAAACAACCGGGTAATATCATACAAAGCCACGAGTCAGCAAAGCCGTATTCATTCATAAGAATATATGTAGGAACCATACCTCCGCCGAACAGCATTGAGAAAAGAACATATCCTAAAATTGCTGTTCTTCCGGGGAAATCTTTTTTCGCAAGAGGATAAGCAAACATCGAGGTAACAATTATCATTAAAACCGATGTTGAAACAGCAATAATAACAGTGTTTATTGAAGACCTTATTATATCCTCGGAATATTTGAAAAGGAATTTATAAGCCGCTGATGAAAATTCTTTCGGGATAAGGGTTACACCGTAATTTGCAAGGGCAGCTTCACTGGTAAAGGAAGCTGAGATAACGTAAAGAAAAGGAACAAGGAAGCAAGCGGAAAGAAGAATTATTGCAATATAAACAATAGTCATTCCGATTTTTTCTGAGGTGCTCAGCCTGATACGATTTCTGATTTTTGTTTTTGTTGCCATATTTATCACCATATCCCTTCATAACCGAGCTTTTTGCTTATCTTATTTGTAAGAAGGATAAGTCCTGCTCCGAATACAGACTGGAATATTCCAACCGCTGCAGCAGAGGAGAAAGCACCTGAAGCGATACCGTTTCTGTAAACCCAGGTATCAAAGGTCTCGGAAACTGCTGTGAGTGCAGGAATGTATCTTTGACCGCCTGTGAAGAGATATATCTGCTCAAAGTCGGAGCCGAGAAGAGAGCCCATTGTAAGTATAAGCTGAATTGCTATCATAGTGGAAATTCCGGGAAGTGTTATATGTATAAGACGTTGCCATCTTCCCGCACCGTCAATATATGAAGCTTCATATATTTCCTGGTCAATTCCCGCAAGGGCTGCAAGATAGATAATGGAGCCCCAGCCTACACTCTTCCAAACGTGAGAGCTTACGATAAAGGTGATAAAGGTTGAAGGATTTTTTGTAGGATCGGAATACTGAAGGCCTAAAGCTTCAAAAACGCCCTTGAAAACGCCTGTATAATCTGAAAAAACAATTTGACAGATACCCATTACTATAACCCAAGATAAGAAATAGGGGAGATAGGAAATGGTCTGAGTGATTTTCTTGAATTTCACTGCTTTGATTTCATTTAAGCAAAGCGCAAATACTATAGGAAGAGGAAATCCGAAAAGGATTTTCAATGCGCTTATTTTTACAGTGTTTCCTAAAATTTTAGTAAAAGATGCGGATAGAACGAAGGATTTGAAATTGTCAAGTCCTACAAAACGGCTACCGGTAATACCTTTAATTACGTTAAAGTCCTGAAAGGCAATTGTTATTCCGTAAAGAGGGAGTATATGGAATAGGATAAACCATAAAGCGCCCGGAATAAGCATAAGGTAAAGTACTCTGTACTTTTTAAGCCTTATCTTTAACGGAGTAACACCGGTATCTAAGGTTTTAGTTTGAGCTTTTGCCACCTTAAAAGGCCTCCTTTTGATGTTTTTCGCAGCGCTTCAAGGTGTTATGACAAAAATCGAAAATTAATATACAAACACCTATTCACAATGCATATACACGAATATTATATCACAATCGACTTAATTGACAATACCATTTTTTATCCTGGATATCCATTTTTTTATAAACAATATTGATTATTAATCCAAAAAAACTCAAAACAATGTGAAATTTAACATAGATAATATAAAAATTCACCGATTGAATATAATTTTTGGGATTGAAGATTTTTTGATATGTGGTAAAATCAAAATGTAATATAGTATGAAGATTGGGGAGGAGTATATTATGGTAAATTGGGAGAGAATACCAAGCCCTTATATTTCAAGTCCTTATACCAATATTTACTGTCCGTCGGGACAGATTTACAAAGGTGTTGACACCACACATTTTAAAAATAATACTTATTACGAAAAATGGAATATAAATGACTTTTGTGTCCTTAAAGCGAGAGACGGTAAGTGGCACGTATTTGGTATAATACATCCCGAGCCCCCTGATTTTTATGATAGCTTTAATTTTGATGAAATGTATGTACACGAAGCTGAAAATCAGCTTTTCCATATTAGCTTTGATACAATAGAGGGCTTGCTCAACGGCGAAAAGGTTACTGAGCACGATATTGTAATGTATCCTCAGATGAGACCCGGAGAGCCTGAAGAGTGTTGGGCGCCTGCTGTAATAGATGACGGAAAGCAGTACCGTATGTTTTATACACCTTATACAATGCGTACTGCAGTTTCAGACGACCTTTTTAACTGGAAGGCAACGGGAAGCGTGTTTGACGATAATATGACTGCTTCGAGAGACCCTTTTATATATAAGGAAGATAACATTTATTATATGATATATAATTATGACGAGGAGCTGTATGTAAGGCAGTCAGAGGACCTTGTCAACTGGAGCGAAAAGGAGCTCTTTTATAAAAACACCTTTGCCTTCGGAAGCCAGAAGCTTTATATGGATGTTACAGCTAAAAATGTAAGCACTGAAAGTCCTTGCTTCTTTAAGAGAGGCGACTGGTACTATCTTATGTGGTGTATTTTTGATTCAACCAACGGTGGATATGATAATCGTACTCTTGTTTATGCTTCCAAAAATATCAAGGGCTTTGTGGAGGGACTTACCCCTATTGCGATGCTTCACGGGCATGCACCCGAAATAATTTGCGAAAACGGAAAATATTATATATTCAGCGTTTTCCAACCGGAAAACGGCTTAAATCTTGCAAGAATAGATTTTGATTGTGTCGCTAAAAAATAAGGAGAGTTCCATGAAAAGAATATTTGTCCTTTTATTATGTATAGCTATTTTAATTCCATTGTGTTCTTGCGCTGTTTCTGAAAATACGGATGCAATAATGTTTTCAAAACAGAAAAAGCAGATTGAAGGAACGGCGGTTATATCTTCAAAAGGAGTAGTGTTTGACAGCTCTGCAAGAACTCCGACTTTTACATATACACCTGAAGCTCCTATCGGGATTTATAAAAAAGGAATATTTGAGCTTTGTTTAAAGAATACCACCGATAAAACGAGCGTTGAAGTCAGCTTTATTACAACACAGGACCCGGAATGGACAGCTTTTAAAAAGTTTGATTTGCCAATTGAGCCCTGCGAAGATTTTAAAAGCTTCAGTATTGACCTTTCAAAAACTTACGGATGGCTTACAGAAATTACAGGCTTAAGATTTAAGGTGAAGGATATTTCTCAGGGCGAAATAGTTATCCGTTCCTTTGAGATTAAGGACGGCGGAGAGTATTATCTTGAAAATATTGAATACTCGCCTCAAGAGGTATATCTTTCAAGAACAGAGAGAATGAGAAAAGGAATTATCGGACCTGACGGAATACTTGGTATCTGGAAAAACAAAAACGGTCAGCTTTCCTTCCTTGCTTGCTCTGACGGTAAACCTATGGTAACTCACGGTACTCCTGAGTCACCCTTCGAAAAAGTTATATCTTCAAACGGTTATATAGAAAATATGGACTGGGTTGAATACAGATACTGTTCACCCAATCAGATAGTTAAAAATCCCAATAACGATGAGCTGATCGGAATAACACATCTTGAAAGAAATTTGCTTGGAGGCTGTTATGTTGCTACCATAGGCTTAAGCGTTTCAGAGGATGACGGAGAAGCCTGGACATTTTTGGGAGAAATAATCTGTCAGGACGTACCTATAGATCAGCATCCCAACGTTTCAAGGGATATCGGTAACGGAACAATACTTATGGATGACGAATATCTTTACATATTTATAGCTGACGTTGAGGAAGAAACTTTGGCTCACGGCCTTGCAGTGTGCAGAGTAAATCTTAAAGAGCTTTATGAAACAACAGCTAAAAAAGAGCTTCCAAAGGCTTATAAGTATAAAGATGGGAAATGGGACGAGCCCGGCTGGGAAGGCAAGTTTGACAATATTCTTCCCGAAGGAATAGTACCTAATTTCCATTATCTTACTTATAATACTGAGCTTGAAAAATATATAATGGTTTTATGCTGTTCTCCTTACTATACTTCCAATGACGGCGATATAATGATGCTTGTCAGCGATACCCTTTACGATTTCAGAAATGCAAAATATAATTATCTTTCAACTGCAAAGGCAGGAGAACAATATCCTACAATTGTATCTCTTGAAGGTGACCAATTAAAAACAGGTAAAGAATTTTATGTATATTTCTGCAGTTGGAACGCATTTGATGAAAACGGAGTATCTAATTGGCAGCTGCTTTGGGGCTCAGCGCAGTATGTAAGACATAAAATAACAATTTCAAAATAATAAAAGCAGAGGTAAATAAAATGAAAAAGACAATAGCTTTAATACTTGTTTTGTGTACCGTAATCGTTCTTTTCTCAGGCTGCGGTAAATCAGCGGAAGATGTGATAAAGGACTATTCAAACGGAATAATTGATTTGAAATATGCAACCGAAAATTTAACAGGAACATTTAATCAGACAAAAGACGGTGTTGTGCTTGACAGTACACAGCGTACCCCTTCTGTTACAGTGTCGGGATTTGAAGCTGACATTGTAAATAAAGGAATTCTTAAAATCACTTTAAAGAATACCTCTGACAGTAAAAATTTAAAGGTTGAATTTATAACAAAATTAGATAATAAATTCGGCGCAAACAAAGAAAAAACAATTGAATTAAAATCCGGCGATAAATTTGAAGAATATACCGTTGATATGTCAGATACATACGGATATCTATACAATCTTACAGGTATAAGATTAACAAGTGATTCCATTTCTTCCGGAAGCATAGTTGTTAAGAAAATTGAAGTTTGCGAAGGCGGAGAAGGATATCCCGAAAAGCTTTCCTTCGGAGCTCCCGAAGTTTATATGGACTTTAGAGCGAGAGCGGCAAAAGGAATAGGCTATTCCCCCGACGGAGAATTGGGCTTCTGGAAGGATGAAAACGGAAATCTTAAGGTTATGTCCTCTCTTATGGGCAAGCTTGTTCTTTCCACAGGTACATATGACGACCCCTTTAAAAAGGTTGAATATTACAGGGGAGAAATAGAAGGCGTAAACACAGACTTATACAGCTATGCATCTCTTGCACAGATAATCAAAGTTCCCGACAGCAATATTCTTTTGGGAATGACACATCTTGAAAATCACGTAGGTTCTTCCGGTAGCGGTGTTCTTGGAATTTCCAAATCTGTTGACGGAGGACAAACCTGGACATTTATAGGCGAAATAATAAGTCATAATCTCGGTCTTGATGTACAGTCAGGCTATTGGAGAGATATCGGAAACGGTATTACATATATGGACGATGAATATCTCTATGTATATGCAATAGACTGGGCAACAGGCAAGAACGGACTTTCAATTTCAAGAGCTCCTTTAACAGAGCTTTATGCGGCAGTAAAAGAAGATAAGGTTCCCTTATTCTATAAGAAATTTAACGGAAAATGGGAAGAGCCCGGTCTCGGCGGTAATTTTGACTCAGTGCTTCCTCAGAAATTAGGTGCAAATTTCTGTCAGGTTGTTTACAACACAGCTATTAAAAAATATATGATGTTTACAACAGCAGGATTTTCTTCGGCTAACAACAGTGATATTGCGCTTCTTATTTCCGACAGCTTTGACGATTTCACAAAATCCGAACCCTTTGCAATAGTTCCTGATATGTACGGTCAGCAGTATCCCACAGTTATAGGTGTTGAAGGCAGTCAAACTCAGGTAGGCGAAGAATTCTATCTGTACTATTGCCATATAACTCAAGGCTATCAAGGCTCAATAGATTGGCAGCTTTTCTGGGGTAGCTGTGAATATAGAAGAATAAAAATTACTTGTAATACAAAATAGGTGTAAATATGTTCAAAAAGAAAATTGCTTTATTAGTGCTTGCGGCAATACTTGTTTTAGTATCCTGTAAAGCAAAAACAGATGACACAGACAGCAGGATTCCTTTGGATAATGGAAGAGTTCCCGTTGAAAATGACAGTTCTTCAAACGGACAAAGCTCATCTTCAACACAAAGTAACGATTCTTCAAGTATTGTGATTACTCCCTCTTCTTCAACTCCTTCGTCATCGACTCCTACTTCAAGCAGTAAGCCGTCTACTGACCAAAAGCCTAAATATGACATTATAAAAACTTATAACGTAAACAAAAGCTCTAAAGATAAGCTTTCTCACGAAATAAATGTAGACAGAGCAGCAAAGGGTTTGGGCTACGTAGGAGTAACAATTAAGAATACTTCAGCGGCAACAAAGCTTACAGTATCTTTTATAACCGATCAGGACCAAAGATACAGTATGAATAAAAGTGTTACAATAGATGTAGATTTCAAGAGTAACACCGAAAAAACTTATGTTGTTGATTTGTCTGACTGTTACGGCTTTTATTCCACAATTAAAAAAATTAAAATAGAAAGCAGTACGGTATTTGACGGAGAGTTTAAGCTTACAAAAGTGGAGCTTTATAAAGGCGGCTCTTTAACACCGCCATTCTCTATCAGCAATAAAAAAATACTGTATACAAGAGATCAGATAAACAGCAAGGTGCCGGGAAATGTTTCTTGGTTTCCCGACGGTATGATAGGAATAACAAGCAATAATAACGGAACCTTTAATTTCTTCTCGTCTTCACCTTTGGACTCAATGAAGCCTACCGCAATATTTAAAGGTACGGTTGATAATCCTATACAAGAATATGTGGCAGAAGGAATAGGCTTTCACAATATAAAGAAGGGCTATGGCCCTGATGAATATAACTATATATCATTAGGTCAGATTTACAGCTTTGGAAACAATGAGTGTCTTTCCTTGGTACATCTTGAACAGCATTTTGATTCAAGTGCAAAATTTGATGAAAATACCTTGGAACGCAGCCACGAAAACAATGCACACTATGTTGCAAGTCTTGGTCTTGCCTATTCCGATGACGGCGGTATGACCTGGTATTACTGCGGTAAAATAGCTACTCACGCTGTAAGCGCTCTTCATCCCTATTACGGAATGGGTAAATATCTTGTAAATGATAAGCCTTATTCAAGAGATATCGGTAACGGTCCGTTTATTGTAAAGGATGGATATATATACGCTTATATTATCGACTTCGATGAAAGAGTGTTTATATCACTTTCGGTAATGAGAGCACCTCTTGAGGATGTTATAGCGGCGGCAAGAGCAAAATCAACCGCTGATAAGCCCACGCTTTTCAAAAAATACTATAACGGAAAATGGAATGAAAACGGCATCAACGGAAAATCAACAAGTGTAATTGATGACGAGTGCCCTGCAAATTTCACCACTGTTATTTACAGCGATTATCTTAAAAAATATATACTTGCACGTTGCTCATCAGTTCTTTTTTCATCCAATGACGGAGATATAGTATTAAATATTTCTGATGATCCCACCAATTTCAAAGGAAAAAATTATTATATAGATGCTTCTCCCAGTATTCAGCAATATCCTACTCTTGTGGGAGATTCCTCTAATCCGGGCTTTGTTACGGGTAAAAAGGTATATCTGTACTATATAGATGCAGAAGTAAACGATACTTTCCTTTGGCATAAAGCAAATCTTGCCCAAAGAGTAATTACCTTTGACTAAAGAGGTGATTTGAATGAATGTAAAAGAAACTGTAAAAAGCTTTGATATATCAAAAAGCTTTTCTGACAAGCTTATCTATGAAACAGAGAATATAGATATAAGCACTAAGGGGCTTGGATATATCGGAGTAACGCTTGAAAATGATACGGATATATCTGAAATTTGTGTCTATTTCATAACGGAAGAGGACCAAAGATATAACGAAGTTAAAAGCGTAAAGGTTGAGATTGCTCCCAACTGTAAAGAGGAAAAAACTTATATTTTGGATATTTCCCGCAGCTATGGCTTTTGCGGAAAGCTTAAGAGAATTAAGATAGAATGCAATTCTTTTGCAGGCGGGGAAATTAAGCTTATAAAAGCAGAGCTTTATAAAGGCGGCTCGCTTATAGCTCCCTTTACTTTAAGCGAAAAAAAGATATCGGCAACAAGACAGGAAATAGTTTCAAAAACTCCCTGTGGACAGTCGTGGTTTCCCGATGGCATAATGGGGATAATGAACAACGGCGACGGTACATTAAATTTCATTTCTTCATCGCCGATAGATAAAATGAAAACAGGAACCATATTCAGAGGAACAGCAGATAAGCCTGTGCAAACCTTTATAAAAGACGGGATAGGCTTTGAAAATGTAAAGCAAGGCTATGGTATAGATGAATTTAACTACGTTTCGTTAGGTCAAATTTACAGATTTGGAAATGACGAATGTCTTTCAATAATTCATCTTGAACAGCATTTTGATAATGAAGCTACGTGGGATGAAAATTTGATCCGTACTCACACTTGTCAGGCTTGTGGTTTTTGTACCCTTGGACTTGGCTATTCTCCCGATAACGGAGAAACCTGGTATTTTTGCGGAGAGGTTGCAACTCATTCGGCGCAGAGAGTACACAGGTACTACGGAATGGGAGAATATAAGATAAACGGAAACAACTTTACAAGAGATATCGGCAACGGCGCTTTTGTTATAAAAGACGGATATATGTATATGTATATAATGGATGCCGAAACGGATTGTAAGTTTTCCTTTGCCGTATTGAGAGCATCTCTTGATGAGGTTATAGCGGCGGCAAGAGAAAAATTGGCGACAGATAAGCCCGAGCTTTTCAAAAAGTATTATAACGGAAGCTTTTCTGAGCCCGGTATTAACGGCAAATCTACATCAATAGTTGACGATGTATGTCCTGCAAATTTCTGTACAATAGTTTACAGCGATTATCTTGATAAATACATACTTGCACGCTGTGCTTCGGTAGTCGGCTCACCTAATGACGGAGATATTGTACTGAATATTTCTTCTGACCCGACGAATTTCAAGGGAGATAACTATTTTATAGATGCTTCTCCCGGTCTTCAGCAGTATCCTACACTTGTTGGAGATTCTGATAATCCAGGCTTTATTACCGGTAAAAAGGTATATCTATATTATATTGACGCAGTGGAAGATGATGACTTTTTATGGAATAAGGCAAATCTTGCGCAAAGGGTAATCACTTTTGATTAAAATAGAAAGAAGGAGAAAAAATGAAAAAAATTCTGGCATGCGCATTAACCCTTTCCCTTTTGGCAACTCTTTTTGTCGGTATCGTTCCGACAACAGCGTCAGCAGAAACTGCTTATGTTGATGCAACAGAGTACAAAGCGCTGTTTTATTATCCTAACTGGACTCCGGTCTATATGACTAATAATTCAGCAAGAAACGTTGCAAATGTTTCAACCCACGAGATAGTGGACTACTGGATGCGTACTCCTGCATTTGCAAACGGAGTAGAAGATCCCAATTATTATGCAGCTATGTATGTAAATGCAGGGGATCCCAACAGGCAAATACAGCCCGGTGGAACAACAGATATGGGATTTTGTTTCACTGCTCCTAAAACAGCTCTTTACAGAGTGGATTTTAAAGGTAAAAACCTTTATACAGATGGCAGTGACGGTATGATAGTTTATGTTGCTGACTCTAATATGCAGCAGATAGCTTCTGTTGATGTAACAGAAAAAGGCGCTTCACTTTCAAAGACAGTAGCTCTTAAAGCAGGCGAAGAAATCTATGTTATGGTAAACTGCAGATGGAATAATTCCTGCGACTTGTTAGGACTTGAAAAACTCAGTATTTTTGAGCAGGTTGAAGAAGTAGTTGTAGACGAGAGCCAATATGTAGAAAGCAACTCATATAAAGCTTTATGGGGCGCTGCTAATTACAGAGGCATTTATATTCCTCACGCTAATTATACAGTTTCTGGCGTAGCTGATTTGGAATACGGTGCAGATTATTATGCAAGAATCCCGGGCGGAGATGCTCATATGTATGTTAATGCAGGAGATACTAACAGATATTCTGCAACATCAGCATCAAACGATATCGGTTTTGAATTTACAGCTCCTGCTGAAGGAATTTATAAAGTAAAATATACAGGCTATTACAATGCATACAATCAGGGCGCTGACGGCTTTGTGTTCAAGGTTTTGAACAGCAACGCTGAAATGATAGGACAAAAAGCTTATACCGCATATCAGCAAACAGAAACATACGAAAAATATGTTGAGCTTAAAGCAGGCGAAAAGATTTATTTGGTATTTAACCAAAACGGACAGAACTGGTTTGACAGCTGTTGGATAACAGACCTTTCTGTTAACGAAATGGTAGAGGAAATAAATCTAAGCGCTGATGATTATAAAGAAGGAACTGTTTATACAGGTTTCTGGGGCAAGCCCAATTTCAAAGGCGTTTATATTCCTCATTCCAACTACACAGCTTCCGGCGTAGCTGATTTGGTGTTGAACGAATACTATCAAGCTTGTATTCCCGGTGGTGACGCTTTTACATATATAAACGAAGGCGATCCCACAAGATTTGCTCCCACATCAGCAACAAACGACATCGGCTTTGAATTTACAGCTCCCGCAAAGGCTTACTATAAAATAAACTACACAGGCTATTACAATGCAGATGCAAGCAATCCCAATCAAGCAGGTGCAGACGGCTTTATTTTCAAGGTTTTGAATAACAATGCTGAAGTAATAGGACAAAAAGCGTATACAGTTTATCTGCAAGCAGAAACATATGAAAAATATGTTCTTCTTGAAGAGGGCGAGAAAATTTACTTGCTCTTTAACCAAAACGCAAACAATTGGCATGACAGATGTGAGGTTGTAAATCTTTCTGTTACTGAAATGGTAGCAATTCCTCAGGTTACAGAAAAGGATGTTTACACCCTTACCAATGATTCTGCAAACTGCACACCTGTTTATGTACCCAACACTAATTACAATGTATCCGCAGCAGGAAACCTTGAGATGCGTCTTAACAATGGAATGATTTATTATTGGATTCCTACAGACGTAGCAACAGGTGATAACATTTACGGTAATACATATCTCAATGCAGGAGATGCTAACAGAATAGTAGCGCCTGCCGCTGATTATGATTTGGGAATTAAGTTTACAGCTCCTGAAACAAGTGATTACCGTTTTGACCTTACAGGCTACAATGCAACATATCCCAGCTCAGACGGTGTAACTCTTGTTCTTATGAACAGCAGCTCTGAGATTATAAAGAGATTTGATATTCTTACTACCGATCCTGTTACAACAGAAGAATATGTATCTCTTGAGCAGGGAGAAGACCTTTACATTCTCTTTAATAAGTACGGACATTATTATTCTGAGTACACAGTGCTTACAAACTTTACAATGACAAGCGTTGATGTTAAATATCCCGGACAAGATGAGGAAGCTCCCGAAGAGAAAGTTTCCGAAGTTCCCGGAGACGCAGACGGTGACGGAATTGTAAATGTTTTAGACGTTATCGTACTTCGCAATCATCTTTTAGGTAAAGCTCTTGTTAAATCAGAGTTGTTTGTAAATGTTGATAATAACTTTGATGATAAAATAACAATTCTTGATCTTCTTGATATTAAGAACTATATAGTTACAGGAACCCTTACTTCTTACTCTCATATGAAGCTGAATCCCAGTGCTGAAAGCACATTAGGACTTATGTATATTTCAAATGTTCTTAATATTGATACCAAGAATGCAGGAAAAGTAAGATTTAATATTACTAATACAGCAGGCGCAATAAATGCATATGTTAGCTTTATAACTGACAATGTTGATTATTATAACAATGCACTTGTTCGTTCTGTAACATTGGAAAACGGCACTAAAACCTATACTGTTGACCTTGCAGATTCTTATGGATTTGACGGCAATATTATCGGAATTAAAATAACAACTGATAACATCGCTTCCGGAAAGATTGTTCTCAACGAAATTAATTTCGTTAAAGGAAATACTTCTCCCATAGCTTTTACATTATCAGATAAAATTGTTGCAGCAACAAGAGATGAAATAAAGGCAACAACATCAAACGGAATTTCATTCTTCCCTGACGGACATATGAGCGTTATGAAAAATAGCGACGGTACTCTTACATTTATGAGCTCTTCACCTAAAAATAATGTTGAGTACGGTGCTATGGCTCCTATGACAGCTTATAAGGGAACTCTTGAAAACCCCATTGGAGAGCTTCTTTATGAAAACAAAGGATATGTTAACTCTCCTAACGGAACAGGCGAAGAACAGTATAACTATGGTTCAATAGGTAAGGTTTATAACTACGAGGGAACAAAGTGCTTTGCAACAGTACACCTTGAGCAGTACTTTGATGCAGAGGGCAACAGAACATCTGCTTTCGCTCCTGCATGTATGGTTTCTACTCTTGCTCTTGCATATTCACCTGATATGGGAGAAACATGGTACTTTGCAGGCGAGATAATCAGCCATGAGTGCGAATCAATCGATCCCTACTACGGAATTAAGCCTCACTCTGAATTCGGAACAGCATCCCGTGATATCGGAACAGGCGCATTTATAGTAAAAGACGGCGAAGTTTACGTTTACTTTACCGATTATGCTGAAGAGTACAAGATGTCTCTTGCAGTTGCAAAGGCTTCTTTAGAAGACGTTATCTACGCAGCTGAAAATGTTCGCGGCGGAAAGAACGAAGGTCTATTCACTAAGTTCTATAACGGAAGCTTCTCAGAGCCCGGCTTAGCAGGTAAGTCTTCATCAATAGTTGATGAAAGCTGTGCTGCAAACCACTTGAGCATCATTTACAATGAGTCTATCGACAAGTATATTCTTGCTCGTTGCTCATCACCTCTTTACAATACTAATGACGGCGATATCATAATGAATATCTCCGACGATCCCACAAACTTCTTTACAAGAAATTATACAATTGACGCATCTGTAAGAGGACAGCAATATCCTACACTTGTAGGTACAGGCGATAACCCCTCATTTGTTTGCGGCGATACAGTATATCTCTATTACATCGATGCTCCTTTCCATTCTACAAGCCTTTGGGATGAAGCAAATCTTGTTTACAGAGTTATAAATTTTGATTAATAAATAAAAGTATCGAAATAATGGCGCTTTGCCATTATTTCGATACTGAAATCAGATTGTTTTAATTATTACAAGCATTTTGCTTGCGATGATAAAATTTTTTGAAAGGATTTACTCTAATGAAAAAAGCACTAACTATCACTATCATTCTTGCATTGGCAATTTTAATGTTGCCTCTATCTGCCTTGGCAGTAAATGTTAATAACGGCGTTTATGTTCCTATGTGGACACCCGAATGGGTTAACGATGAAACAAGAGGTATGTGGCAAGGCTTCTATATCAAAGATGCTGACAATACTCTTAAAATCGACTTAGTTAAAAAATCCTCTGCTGAATGGGGAATTCCTGGAGTTCAATTTGGTGTTATCTGGGAAGGCGAAGTAAATGCTTGTGCTCCTGCTGACGAAGCTGACGTTGGATATATGTTTACCGCTGTTGAAGGCGGTAAGGTTGAATTTACCGTTAAATGTCTTCTTGAGGTTCCCGGCTGTACAGATGTTGAATTTGCAATTTATAAAGGCAACTTCTCAAATAAAATCTGGCCTCAGGATAGCGCAGTTCACACAATGACATCAGGTCAGGATGTAAATGTTAACTTTGCTATTGATCTTAAAAAGGATGAAAAAGTATTCTTCCGTTTCCACTCTCCTGTTGAAGTAGCAGACAGCCCTCTTGTTCGTTTTAGAGAATTCCGTGCAGTTTGGAGAAGCGTTGATGGCGGCGGAGTTACATCTCCCGACGTTTCTATAGATGTAGATACTCCTTCAACTCCCAACAACGATACTACTCCTTCAACTCCCAACAACGATACAACAAGCTCAACTCCTTCCGGCGAAGGCGATATAATCATTGATACAGATAACAGCTTCTATTTAACACCTAAATATCAGGATGTTAAAGTTGATGAAGAATCTAATACTATAACTCTTGAAAAGAAGCTTACTTATAAAGATTTTATGGAGAGCTTCGTAATTAAATCAGGCTATACAATAACAGTTAAAGACAGCGAAACAACAAAAGAAGTAACTGATAACGATACAGTTATTACTGATAAAATGCTGGTAACAGTATTTAATTCAGGTACACCTATCAACTCTATGAAGATAGTTACAAAGTATGCTGCAGACGCTGGAACAAGCAACGACGCAGGCTCATCTTCAAATGCTCTTGTTATCGTTCTTATAGTTGTTTTAGCAGTTGTAGTTCTTGCATTAGCGGCAGTTCTTGTTTATTTTCTTGTTATTAAAAAGAAAAACAACGTAGAATAATTAATATTATATGTCGAGAAAGTGTAATTTTACGCTTTCTCGACAAAGCATAATTAAAATTAATTGCAAAGGAGAATTTTTATGAAAAAGATATTTGCTCTTACCCTTGCTATCTTAATGATATTTGCTTTAATGGTTCCCGCATTTGCGGCTGAGCTTAGTGATGCAAAGGTTTATACAGCATATGTAAATCCTCCTCAGGCTCCCGAATGGTCAACTGTATATATAACCAACAGCGATTATGCACTTAACAATATCGCTGCAGCACCGATGGGTACAGACTATTATGCAAGAATTCCCGGAGCTACAGGCGAAGATGCTTATGCAAACCTTTATTTCCATCCAGGTCAAAATAAAATAGTAGGAACAGGTTCAACAGCAGATATAGGCTTTAAGTTTACAGCTCCTGTAGAAGCTTCCTATAAAATAGACCTTGCAGGTGCTGTGCCTACTTATGTTGGTGACGCTTCTTCTGACGGTGTAATTTTAAAGGTTTTCGATAAGGATTTAACACTTATAACAGAGATTAGCTTTACTAAGGAAACAGATAGCTTTACAAAAGTTGTTGAATTAGCTAAAGACGAAAATGTTTATTTCTTCTTTAACAAAAACGGCACTACTTATAGTGACTATCTTGTTATGGAAAAATTAGATATGATTCTTCAGGCGGCTGCTCTTGATCAGGCTGAATTCCCTGCACCCGACCTTAGCAATTTACAGGCAGAAAAAGGACAGAAATTTGATCAGTTCTTCAATATTGCTGATGATGCAACAGCAGTAGCTCTTTGGAAGCCCTTCTATGTAGGACCTACCAACAATATATTACCTCTTGAAAAACACGCAACTGATTTGAGATACGTTCTTCCTTCAGCAGTAGCAACAGGCGACAATGCTTGGGCAACTATCTGGGAAGGTATAGGAAATATAGTAATGCCTACTTACGATATTATGATAGGTGATTATTTTGTAGCTCCTTCAAAAGGAACAGTTAAAGTAGTTGCTAATTTAAAGTATCCTACAGACTATCGTGCAACAAGCAATCCTATTGTTGATTCAGCAGATGGTATAAATGTTACTGTTTATAAAAATGCTATTTCCGATGAAAACGTTCTTATCGAAAAAACACTTGTAGATTACGATAATTCAGGAGTAAACGGAAAAATATTATCCGCTGAAAACGTCAGTGTTGAAAAGGGCGACGTAATCATATTTGTATATGATAAAAACAATACAATTTGGAATGACTCAACCCAAGTTTTAGAAAAATACGTTGAGTATACAGATGTAGAGACAACCGGTGGTTCAACAACAACTAAGCCTGAAAAAGTACCGGAGACCTCTGACAATATGTTTGTATACGTTGCACTTATTGTTATGACAGCATTATCAGCAGTTGTAATTTTAAGAAAAAAGGCAACAAAATAATTTAATTTAATCAAATCGGGTAGCCGAAAGGTTACCCGATTCTTTTAAAACAGGTGAAACTATGATAAAAGCATTTGTAAAATTCGATACTGAAAATACAGAGCTTAAAGAATTATTTGAGCTTGCAGAAAAAACAGCAAAAGAAAATATAGTTGATTTCGGCGGTAGAAAAGTACTTGTCGAGGGCGGCGGATATCCTAATATATGGACTGAAACACAGCCGATGGGCGGAGAAATGTATGCAAAGAGAGATCCTGAAATAGCTCTTAATAATCAGCTTTTTTTCTTTGATTATCAAAGGGAAGACGGAAGAATTCCCGGAATGATAGTGTATAAAGACGGTGAATTTGACCCTTGGTTTTCTCATTATCAAGGCTTTTATCTTGCACATCACGCCCTGAATATGTACTATCTTTCAGAAAAAAGAAAGGATTATCTTGAATATATTTATCAGGGAATAGAGCGCTTTGATAAGCATTTGTGGGCTACCCGCGACTCTGACAATGACGGCTGTCTTGAAACCTGGTGCGTATGGGATACAGGTGAGGACGGTTGCTCAAGATTTGAAGATGCGACGGATGCTTGGAAAAGCGAAAAAGCCCCCGAAGGCTTTAAAAGAGTGCCCTTTGAGTCAATGGATTTTATGGGCTTTTCCTATGAATGCAGACAGACTTTAAGTGAAATATCACATCTTCTCAATAACGGAAAAGAAGCTTTCTGGGCAACACAGGCGAAAAAAGTCAAGGACAAAATGAGAGATTATTTGTGGTGGAAAGAAAAAGGCGCCTTTTATGACAGAGATAATTCAAATAAATTTATGGATGTTCTGTATCAAGGCAATATAAAGGTAATGTATAACGGGTGCTTTTATCCCGATATGGCAGATGAATTTATAGAAAGGCATCTCCTTAATCCCGATGAATTCTGGACCCCCATTCCTTTAGTATCTATAGCAAGAAATAATCCATATTATAACGGCGCAGACTTTAATAACTGGAGCGGTCAGCCCCAGTCTTTGACATATCAGCGTTCAATCAGAGCTCTTGAAAATTACGGAAGATATAACGAAATAACAAGACTTGCACAGATTTTCCTTAAAACAGTTGCTAAAAATAAAGTGTTTACGCAACAGTTTGACCCTTATACAGGAGTATCCTCTCTCGGCGAAGGAAAAGGGGATTACGGCCCTTGTATACTTGCGGTGCTTGAATTTATTTCAAGGCTTTACGGAGTTCATCTTTACAGAGATGAAATATATTTCGGTTGCTTTGACAGCGGCTTTGAAAGCACTTATACACAGTTTTTCAAGGATAGCGAATATACAGTCAATATAGGTAAGAAAAGCGCAAAAGGCTATATTGACGGCAAGGAAATATTCGAGGTCTCTTTGGGAACAAGAGTATTTACCGATACCAAAGGTAATGTAAAAAGAATAGCAAATACATCACAAGAAAGAAAAATAGTTCGTTTTAATAATCAGGAAAAAGAGCTTGATAAAAACCAAGTGTGGACAATAATGTAAAGAAAAGCAGACGAAAATTAGCGTGTTATCCTTAACGGAGAACACGCTAAAACTAAGTTTGCCCTTTGGGCAAGTGAAGCTATCTACGATAGTGAAGTTCACTTTATGAGTGAAGTTTCGCCTGACGGCGAAGTTATGGGCAAACTTAACTTCACTTGTGTATTGCACAAACTTCACTGCACAGCAACTTCACTTTCGCAATAGCGAAAACTTCACGAATAAAAAAAGAGAGAGCTTGGCAAACAACTGCCTTGTTCTCTCTTTCTGTTTGTATAAGAGCTTTGGCTTAGTCCATAATGCGTTTGTCCGGACAAATGTGATAATTGCACTTAGTGAATTTTTCAAATTTTCCGCTAAAAATATCGCCAGTTTCCGCCTGCTTTTTTTGTTTCTTACATAAATTTATCGTTTTTCAATAAATTTATATTGACAAACAACATAATGTGGTGTATTATAGAAATACAATATTGAAAATATTACCACATTTATCGGAGGTTTTGTTATGCTTAAAATACCCAGTAAGCTTTCAATTTTACTTTCTCTTGTAATTTCCGTTACATTTTTTATTGTTTGTATCGGAGGTGCATTTTTTATGCCGCCTTTGGTTGAAAATTTAATAAATGCACGGGAATATATAGGTAACAATTTAGATTTTACAATAAACCAAGCTTTTACACTAACCTTGGCATATATAATTCTTGCTGTTGCTATGCTTGCTGATGTTCTTTTGTTTTTTCTTTTATTGCGGGTACGTGCAAATAAAATTTTTACTTATCAGAGCGTATCGCTTATCAGAGGCGTATCCTGGTGTTGCTTTTTAATAAGCGCAGTTTTTGGTATATTGGGAATATATTTTTATATATCATTTATCGTTTTCTTTGTAGGAGTATTTTTAGGTCTGTGCTTACGAATTGTAAAGAACGTTATTGAAGAAGCAACACAAATTAAAGAAGAAAATGATTTTACTGTCTGAACGGAGATAAATTTATGATAATAATAAATCTTGATGTAGTTATGGCAAAACGGAAAATGTCATTAAACGAGCTTTCCGAAAAAGTGGGAATTACTCTTGCCAATCTATCAATACTTAAAAACAATAAAGCAAAGGCAATACGCTTCTCAACCTTAGATGCAATTTGTCAGGTGCTTGAATGTAAAGTAGAGGATATAATAGAGTTTATTCCTTCGGAAAAAGAAAGGAGTATAGAAAAATGAGTGATATGTTAACTAATCAAAATGACAGTTCTGAAAATGAGTACACCTTTACAAACGAGGAAGCTAAGGTGGAGTGTAAGAAGGAGTCTCGTACATTTTGTGCATCAGAGAGCTTTTTTGCTTGGGTTAGCTTAATTGCAGGATATCTTTTCTGCCGTGTGTTTCCCGTAACAATTAACCCTATGGGCGGTTTTATATTTACCTTTTTAATGTTTGCAGTAACAATAGTTGTTTTAAAAATAAAAAAGGTAAAAATAGGTGTATTGCCGTTACTGTCAGCTTTATCAGCTCTTATAATTTCCTTGAGTCTGATATTCAGCGGGAATGAGTTTTTGAACTTTTTTGCTTATCTATACGCTATAACAATATATTGTTATTTCATTTATTCTGCTACGGGAAATGTTATAAAAAGAGGCTTCTCGAATTTAATTTTAGCTGATTTTTTAAAAGCTTTATTTATATTACCATTCAGCTCAATTCATCAGCTGTTCAGAGTAGTTTTAACAAAAAAAGCCGGCAGAAAATTTTCGTTGAAATTGATTGCGGGTATTATAATTGCAATAATTCCTACAGCATTTGTTGTACTTTTGCTGTCATATGATAAGAGCTTTTTCAATTTGTGGACATCTATTTTTGATTTTAGCTTTACAGAAATTTTTTCTCATATTTTCAGTGCCTTGTTCGGAATTCCTATAGGAATGTATATTTTTGGACTGTTTATTTCTTCTGTTGATAATAAATGTCAAGAAATTTTAAATGTACAAAGCTGTGAAAAAGTGTCGCAGGAGTTTAAAATAGCACCGGCTGTAACAGCTTTGGCTGCGACGATACCTATACTTTTTGTGTATGTAATTTTTTTCATTTCACAATGGCAATATTATATTTCAGGCTTTACGGGAATTTTGCCAAAGGGCTTTAGCTATTCTCAGTATGCCAGAGAAGGCTTTTTCCAGCTTTGCGCAGTATCTGTAATTAATCTTATAATAATTATCGCTGTTATGGTATTTATGAAACGTAAGACAAAGCTTTCAAGGATAGCTCTTAAAATACTTTCTATAACATATTCGGTTTTCACTCTTATACTTATAAGTACAGCTGTTGCAAAGATGGTTATGTATATTGACTGCTACGGTCTTACTCAAAAAAGAATATATGCCACCTGGTTTATGTTGGTAATAGCTGTAATATTTATATTTATTTTAATTAAGCAAATTATATCTAAATTCAGAGTAATAGCGACATCGTTTTGTGCTTGTGTAGTGCTTTTTGCGGCACTGTCGTTGTCAAATGTAGATGTAATTATAGCTAAATATAATGTAAATAGATATATTACAGGTACTCTTCAAAATGCAGACATATACGCAATAAGTGAGCTTGGAGATGCGGCAGTTCCGGAGCTTATACGCTTGGCAGAGGCGCTTGAGGAGAAAAATGCTAAAAATAAAATTACAAAAGCAGAAAGAGAAACTTATTCTCAGTTAACTGACGAATTGAATAATATATCAAAACGTTTCAAGAAAGATGATAAGGGCGTTTTTTCTGTTACAGTACCGTATCTGAAAGCTAAAGACGCCATTGAAAAATGGGAAAAATAAATAATCTAAAAAGAGGATGTAAAAAACTTTCGTTTTTTACGTCCTCTTTTGGTTAGGGGATAGGAAAAAAGGTGCAGAATCTGTCAATTTCGCACCGACAAATTTTTGTCGGTGGTTACCCGACGGTGTACAGAGGTACTCCGAGGGCGAAATTGGCAGATAGCATAAAACGTATATTCATTTAAAAAATTATTTGAAAGATGTTTTTCTGTTAACTTTTGCTCTTTTTTCAAAAGATGACAGTATATAATCCTTTTATTTACTTGTTTTATGCGCTCTGTGCTTTTTTTACATCCCCTTTATGGCTGAGGGGCAAAATAGTGCTCTGTTGCATATAGGTACTGTTTTTCAAATTCGCTGATTGCTTGTTTGCTTATTTTTCTGAAAGGGGTAAACATATCAAAGGAATGAAATTTAGTGGGATATACATCAACACAAGCTTTAATTCCGGCATTGTTAAGATTTTTTATATAATTCAATGTTTCGCTGTAAAAAATCTCTTTATCGCCCACAAAGGTATAAGCAGGGGGTAAGTTTGAGTAATCGGTCTGACGGGCTGCGGCGGCATATGGGGGGACTTTTTTGCCGTAAAGCTTGCCCAAATATATTTTCCAACCTAAATGAATTGTTTTTGTATTTAAAATAAAGTTATGATTATCTATTGAAGAATTAGTATAGCGGTCGTCCATCATAGGATAAAGAGGCATCTGAAAGGCAATATTTATTTCTCCTTTGTCTCGGGCATACATACAAAGTGCGGCTGTAAGTCCGCCGCCTGCACTTTCGCCGCCTATCATAAGCTGACTGCTGTTAACACCTAATTGGTCGCTATGCTCTTTGAGATAACGAAGAGCCGTATAGCAATCTTCAAGGGCGGCAGGGTATGGAGCTTCTTTGGAAAGACGGTACTCGGGAGTGATTACCACAGCGCCGTATTTTTTAACTAAATCAATGGCACGGGATATATAAATCATTTCCGCCATACCTGTTATATATCCGCCTCCGTGAATCCATAAAATCCCCGTTGCTTTGTTTTTTGGTTTTGTGTTTACAGTAGGGCGGATAATAAGTATTTTCATATCTTTATTTGCTGATTTTATAAGCTTTTTTTCAACGTAAAATTTTCTTTTAGTCATAATTTCACCTTGTTATTAGATTTCTCAATAAAAAGGCTTTTATATGAAGAAAAAAATGCCGTTAAAAAAGGGTGCTTATCATTTACAACAGAAAGAAAAATGAGTGATATTCTGTGCTAACGCACAGAGTGATATTTTCACTTCGTGAAAGCGATATTACTCCCTCTGGTCGTAGTGATATTTTATTCGCCATAAAACTCGGCGTAGCCGAATATCACTATGCAAAAGCATAATATAACTGCGAAGCAATATAACTTGCCTTTAGGCGAATAAAACTGCGAGACTTCCTTATGAGAAGTCTCGCAAAACAACGGCATTTTTTTAAATAAAATTTCTCACAATTCCCCAAATGAAAAAAGCTGCAAGCATCAGGCAATCAAAAAGCTTGGAGGGGGAATGGTATGAAAAACGCTTATTTTTTATATAGTTTATTACGGAAAAAATATAAACCCATACTATATAGAAAAATTCAAAAAAGAAAAACGCATTGTAAGAAAAAGCTTTGGGAAAATCAAAGCTTAAAAGTGCTATTGCCGCCCTTGTGTTTCCGCAGCCGGGACAGTAAAGCCCCGTAAGCTTATAAAAAACGCAGGGAAAGGATATTACATATTTAGCTGTTAAAGTAAGAATAATTGCAATTAAAATAACAATCAAAGTAAACAATATTGCCTTTTTTCGTCGACGCTTTATATCCTGCATAGCTTTCAATACTTTCTGAAATTTTTATATATGTATTTTAATATAAATTAAAATAAAAATCAATACAATAAAAATATTGACATTTTATGTAAAATGATGTTATAATAAGTAAAAAAAGGAGGCTTTTTAGTATGAACATTAAATCACGTAACATTGTAACAGCAATCATTCTTACAGTCATCACTTGCGGAATCTATGGCATTTATTGGACAGTATGCCTTGCTCGTGAAGCAGTATCCGTTAAAGATCCTGCAGATAGCGGTATTCTTGAAATAGTTCTTATGCTTTTTATTTCTCCTGTAGGCTTCTTCCTTGCAGAGCAGAAATTTGCTGCAGGCTGTGCTGCAAAGGGAATTGAACATAAAGATAACTCAATTCTTTATCTTATCCTTGGCTTTGTAGGTCTTGGAATTGTTAACTTCTGCCTTATGCAGAATGACCTTAACAAAATTGCAGGCGCTAATTCTGTTCAATAATTATTTTGCAATAAAGATGCTGAAAGCCGATAGGTCAATGACCTATCGGCTTTTGTGTTGTATTTTAATATCCAATAACAATACCGAGCAGTAAAATAAGGCTTGTTAGAAGAAGATTAGTTAGCTGAAATTTCCAGCTGAATTTAAACCATTTGCTGTAGCCTACATCGGCTAAGCCCAAGCTTATAAGCAAGGCGGGATTTGTGGGGTAAAGCATATTTGAAAAACCGTCGCCAAAGGCAAAAGCTACGATGCAAAGCTGTGGGGATATGCCGAAAATTTGCGCCATAGGAATAATTAAAGGGATAAGCATAAATGCTTTAGCCGAGCCCGACGGAATAAAGAAATTCATAACAAGAACAATTAAGTAAATAAATAAAATTACTGCAAAGTTTGGCATATTTTGAGCAACGCTGATAGCGCCGTGAAGAATGGAGTCCAACACTTTTGCTTCTTCTAAAGTGAATTTAATGGAAGAAGCCATCAAAATCATAATAACAGCGGGGAAGATGCTCACAATACCGTTTAAAAAGATAGAAAAAAGAGTTTTTACAGTCATACCCGAAACAAGAGTGGAAGCTAATCCTGCCGCTAAAAACATAACAGCTACAATAATCATAGTGTAGTCCTGAAGGGTTTTAATAAAGCCGGAGCAGAGAATAACGGCAATACCTGTACCGAGAATTACAACAAAGCAGATAACACCACGCTCTGTTTTGATATTTGGAACAAAGCTTCCTTTAATTGAAATTTCATTTAAAGGCTTTGCGATTTTTTTAGAATAAAGGAAAAGAAAGAAAAATAACAGCAAATAAATCAACAGGAAGGATAAAATTCGCATCCATGCGCCCGAAAACATAGGAAGTCCTGCAAGCTGTTGTGCCACACCGACTGTAAAAGGATTACAAATGCCCGAAGCAAAACCGCAACCAACAGCAAGTAAGCTCATACCTACACCTGTCAAAGCATCCCATCCAAGATTGATTGATAGAGCTACCACGATGGGAACTAACGGAACACACTCTTCAAAAGAGCCAATCATAGCACCTAATGCCATAAAAAACAGAAGAATAACAGCCATAAGGCGATAACGGACTTTGCCAAATCTACAAACTATTTTATCGAGCATATATTTTATAATGCCGGATTTATCTAAGCTGTTAAATACACCGCCGATAACTAATAAGAAAATAATGACAGCAATTAAAGTTGAGTTGCCGGAAGCACCTAATACTAAAATAGGGGAAAGAAGCCATTTCCAGAAGGAAATACCGCCTTCTATGTAAGAAAAGCTTCCGTTAGTATCAATAATAAGATTTCCGTTGCTGTCAGTAATTCTTTGATATTCTCCGCCCGGTACTATAAACGTAAGAATATAGGTTGCTACCATAAGAATAAAAATTACAACTATAGCAGTAATAAAGGATTTAATGCTTATATTAAGTCCTTTTTCTTTTTGACTACTCATATTATGCCTCCTGCATTATGTGTCTGTAAAAATCCACTGCAGTTGAAAGAGAGGAAATATTAACGTTTTCATTGATTGCGTGAACACTTTTAAGCTGTTCGTTATCAATAATAAAGGGAGAAAACCGCAGACAGTTTTCACATACTCGGCTCATAAATCTGCTGTCGCTGGCGCCTGTAGGCAGATAAGGGGAAACCTTTACATTGGGATAAATTTCGTTAATGGCTTTTTCGATAAGCTTAAAGGCTTTACTGTTATAGTCTGACATAGGAGAACTGAAGCCATCACTAAGTATAACTGTTTCGATATCGAATTTTTTTGCAAGCTTTGTAATTGCCTCAATGCTTGCTTTTTTACCCTGATGATGAGAATAACGCATATTTCCTATTACATATGCTTCTTGCGGCATAACATTTGTACCCTCAGAGCCGCAAGCCATTGTAAAAGCTATTGTAGTTTTAAGCATAGCAGCGGCAGTGCTTGATATAATCGGGATTGCCTTTACAAGCAAAAAACCAAATAAACGTGGATGTCCGAGAAATAATTTTACAGGTCCCTTCATAGAAGAGGAAACAGCTTTAAACATAGCGCAAACAGTAGGTGAAAGCTCAGCTTTGAATATGTTGATTTTTTCAACAGCAGCCATAAATTTACCAAGACGTACAAGAGGAGAGTTTTTTTGCGGCGCAGAAGCGTGTCCGCCCGAAGAACGTGCAATAAACTTAATATCAGCACAGCCCTTTTCGCCCAAGCCTACCATAGCAAAAAGCCCCTTTGCATTTGCTATAGGCTCGTCTACAATCATACCGCCTTCGTCTAAAACCATAGAAAAATGAATATTGCGCTTTAAAAGCTCATTAGAAATAGAGTCGGCTCCGCTACCACTGGTTTCTTCATTACAAGTGGACACAAAAAAGATATCGTGCTTTGGAACAAAGCCGTCAGCTGCTAATTCGTCTGCCGCTTGAAGCATAGCCCAAAGGCCGCCTTTATTATCTAAAGTGCCACGTCCCCAAATTTTATTTTCAGAAATTTCACCTGAAAAAGCAGGGTGCTTCCATTTTCCCGGAGCTTCTACTACATCGTGATGATTCATCAGCATAACAGGCTCTGAGGAGTCAACGCCCTTCCAACGCATTAAAAAGCTACCGTCGAAATCTTCATAGTCGCAAAGGCTGAAAATGTTCGGAAACATTTCTCTGAGTATTTCCTGAAGTTTATAAAACTTTGTTTTATCAGTCTGATTATCAATTGAAACTGTTTCTGCCTGAATTAAGCGTGAAAGCCTTTGAGCATAAAAATTTGTTCGTGAGTCTGACATATATTTTCTCTTTTCTAAAGTTTTAAAACAATTATACCTAAATTTAACATTATAGTCAACAAAAAAGACAGGCTAAGTTTAGCGTGATACTCTTAAAGGAGTATCACGCAGCGATATAAATCCCTTGTGGGATTTGTTATATATTACTACGCAATGCGATATACGCTTCGCGTGCGAGATGTTTGCTCCGCAAACGAGGGATTTATATCATATCGCACCGAGCTTAGCGAGGTATATCGCAACCGAGTGAAACGAGATTATATCGCATTCGCTGCGCGAATATATCGTCTAATAGAAAAAAAGAGCAGACACGGCTTGTGTTTGCTCTTTCTGCTTGTATAAGGATTTGTAGCTCATAGTGCATTTGTCCAGACAAATGCGATGCTTGCACTTAGTGGATATTTAAAATTCTCCGCTAAGAACATCACCCGTTTTTAGCTCGTCTTCTCTAATCAGTCTACGTTTACGCCATCTTTGAATAGCTTTGTATTTATAAAAAATATACCAATAACTATTGCTGAGTATATAAAAATACACATATATATAATAGTTTTTAAAATGTCTATATTTACCATTTCATTTGTAATAAATAAATTCATAAAATCCTTATTAAACAGGGCAACGGCAAATACGCATATCAGAACAAGAGTTTGAGTTGCCATATAAGCAATAAATCCGAATAAAACGGAAAAGGGTAATTTTGAGCTGTTCATTCTATGTCCCAATATTATTCCTGTAAAACCCACCTGAACAGCATTTAAAAGCTGTAAAAAGAAAACAAATAAAAAGGATATTAAAATTGCGCTGATAGATGTATCGTAAGCATTTGCAATAGGTAACAGCATATTTTTAAGAAACTGTATATTTTCTTTTGAATAGTATGCTACAAATAAAGTAAGTCCTATCACAGCAACGCTTATAAACATAGAAATAACTGCGGAAAGTATTTTCGAAAGATATAAAGACTCTTTTTTAACAGGTAAAGTGTGTGTTAAATATGCTTCATCGCCGTATAAATTGTTTTTAAATCTTACCCATAAACGCATAAGGTTGTTAATGAGTATATTGAATATCATTGATATAGTAACACCGCTGCATATTTTAGCTATAATATCCATAATAAATGAATTTTCAATATTAAAAAATATCCTTGTAAGGATTGCAAAAAACAAAGCTAATATATAAAAAACTGTCAGAAATTTCAATTTGCTTTGTATATCATATTTTAATAATTTGCTCAGCATTTAAACATCCTCCTGAAAATATCGTCAATAGAGCCGTTTTCTTTTGTTCTTAATTCGTCGCAATCAGAGGTAAGAATTATTTTTCCGTCATCTATAAATATTACCTCGTCTAATATTCTTTCTATATCGCTTATTAAGTGAGTGGAAATAATAACGCTTGCGCCGTCGTTGAAATTTGAAAGTATAGTATCTAAAATATAGTCCCTTGTTGCAGGGTCAACTCCGCCTAAAGGCTCGTCTAAAATATAAAGTTCGGCTTTTCGGCTCATAACAAGAACAAGCTGTACCTTTTCCTGCATACCCTTGCTCATTTTTGAAAGCTTCTGAGAGGTATCAAGCTTTAAATCCTTGAGAAGCTTTCTTGCTTTTTGAGAATCGAAATTGTCGTAAAAATCTTCAAAAAATTTAATAACCTTATCAACAGTCATAGACTTGTCAAGATATGTTCTCTCAGGTAGATAGGAAATGATATTTTTGCTCTCTGTTCCTATTTCTTTTCCGTTTACTAATACTTCTCCCGAAGAAGCTGTCAATAAATCGTTTATAATTTTAATAAGAGTTGTTTTGCCTGTTCCGTTTTTGCCAAGAAGCCCTATGATTTTTCCTCTTGAAACAGTCAGATTTATATCGCTGAGTACTTTCTTATTTCCAAAGCTTTTTTCTAAATTGATACATTGTAATAATTCCACTATTTCTTTCCTCCTGATTGACTTAAATACTTAATTGCTTCTTCTTTGTCAAAGCCTATATTTTGCATATTGGCAAAGTATTTTTTTGATAACTCGTCGGCATATTCTTCTTTGTATTTTAAAATTAAGGCTTTATCCTCTGTTACAAATTTTCCGTTTGTTCTTTCTGTATATATCAGCTTTAAATCTTCTAATTCGGTTAAGGCTTTTTGCATTGTGTTGGGATTGACCTTAGTCTGCAAAGCTAAATCTCTTACAGAAGGCAAACGTTCTCCCGACTTTATTTTCCCTGATATAATATCTATTTTTAATTGTTGAACAAGCTGAATATATATAGGAATATTATTATCAAATTCCATATAGTTTACTCCTCATTGTATTACTGAGTTAATACAATAATACAATATAAATTCTTATTTGTCAAGCAAAAAAATGACGGATTGAGTTAATCTCAATCCGTCAAGCTTTTTTTAAAATATTCTTATTTAGCAGCTTTCTTTTTCTTTGCCATAAGTAAAACAACAAGTGCTGCAAAGAGTATAAGTGCAACAGCCCACATAACAACACCGGCAATAACGGCATTTGAAGTGGAAAGTAAGCCGATAACTACATAAGAAACAAAGGAGATGCCTGCAACAATTGAAGCATAGGGAAGCTGTGTTTTTACGTGGTCAACGTGGTTGCAGTTTCCGCCTGTTGAAGAGAGAATTGTAGTATCGGAAATGGGGGAGACATGGTCGCCGAATACTGCGCCGCCGAGAGTTGCCGAAACAGTAAGAAGTATAGAAGTACCGCTTCCGCCGAGGATAGCAACTGCAACGGGAATAAGTACACCGAAGGTTCCCCAAGAAGTACCTGTAGCAAATGCAATACCTGATGCAAGAAGGAAGAAGATGGCTGGGAAGAAGGCTTGAATGGTTGCAGGGATATTAGCCATATATGTCTGAACAAAGCCCTGTGCATCGAGGTAGCCGCCCTTAGCGCCCATAATACCTGCAATACTCCAAGCAAATGTAAGAATTAGAATTGCAGGAACCATAGTTTTAAAGCCTTGAGTAAAGCTGTTTGTTATTTCTTTGAAAGAAACAGTTTTTGTAATCATATAGTAAATACCAACGATAACCAAAGCAATAGTAGAACCAATAGCAAGAGCAGAGCCTGCATCGCAGTTAGCAAAAGCTTCGATAACGTTTGCAGACTGTAATTCAGTACCGTAAACACCGGTGTCCCAATTGTAGAAGAAGCCGGAGTAAATCATACCGCCGATACAGCAAGCAATCAATATAAGTACGGGAACAACAAGGTGATGTACTCTGCCTTTGGGATTTGCAACTATTGTAGAATCCTCATCTGTAGGAAGGTCTGTTTCGCCTGCATTAAGGTCACCTGTTGTAGCAGCAATTTCTTCATTTTTCTTCATCTTTCCAAGGTCAAGATTGAAAATGCAGAAGGCAAACACCATAATAAGAGTAAGAATAGCATAGATATTGAAGGGAATAGTCTTGATAAACATTACAAAACTATTTCCTTCAAGTTGGCCCGATACAGCCGCTGCCCAGGAAGAAATAGGAGCAATAATACAAACAGGAGCAGCAGTACAGTCAATAATCCAGGCAAGCTTAGCGTGAGAAACTCTGAATTTATCGGTTACAGGTCTCATAACAGAGCCGACGGTAAGACAGTTGAAATAGTCATCAACAAAGATTAAACAGCCAAGTCCTGCTGTTGCAGCAAGGGCACCGCTTTTTGATTTAATTTTCTTTTCAGCCCAGTTTCCGTAAGCTCTTGAACCACCGGATTTTTGCATTAGAATTACAAAAATACCAAGCACTACAAGAAAAACAATAATAGGAACATTAGCTCCCACTTTTTCACTCATAACAGTATAAAGTGTGCCCAATGCCTGTAAGGGATTGCCACCGGTATACATAAATGCACCGGTAAGAATTCCGAGGAAAAGGGAAACGTACACTTGCTTTGTTATAAGTGCCAGAACAATAGCAACAATTGCCGGCGTAAACGCCCAAAAAGTAGCTTCCATAATCAAAATCCTTTACGTTTTTTGTTTGATTATACTATAAATGTCGAAAAATGTAAAGAAATTTTTAAAAAATTCTTAAAATTTTCTTTTTTAGTGAATAAATATACAAATATACAAGCCAAATTGACCTTGTGGGAATATTTATTCAAAAACAGTTGACAATATTGAGTTACAGTAATATAATAAAGCTATCATTAAGAAAGAGGTAATTATATTATGAAAAAGTCATATTTGAAAATTGCAGCTGCTTTTATGGCTCTTGTACTTATGCTTGGCTGTTTTGCAGGCTGCGGCGCAGCAAAAGAAAAGTTTAAGGTTATTGACCTTCCATTAAGTGAAGAGGAGTATGCATTTGCAGTATCTAAGGACAATGCTGATTTCCTTAAGCAAGTTAATGATTTCTTAAAGAAAATTAAAGACAATGGCAAGTTCGATGAAATTTGCAATAACTATTTCGGCGACGGAACACCACTTACATTTAAGTCTGCAACTCTTGATACTTCCAAGGACCAGCTCGTTGTTGCTACAAGCACAGGCTTTGAGCCCTTCGAAATGGTAGACCAAGAGGGTAAATATTCAGGCGTTGACCTTGAAATTGCTTACTATCTTGCTCAAGAACTCAATCTCGAGCTTGTTATACAGGATATGGACTTTACCGCAGTTGTTAACGCTGTTCAGACAGGTATTTGCGATATTGCTATGGCAGGTCTTACAATTACTCCCGACCGTGAAAAAGTTGTAACCTTCTCAGACAGCTATTACAATGCTTCTCAGGTAGTTATCACTAAGGCTGATGATACAACCTTTGATAACTGCAAAACAGGTGAAGACGTTGCTGCTATCCTTGCAGAGCTTGGAGCAGATAAGAAGGTTGGCTGCCAAGAAGGCACAACAGGCGAGCTTTATATTAAAGGTGACGCAGATAAGGGTGACGAGGGCTACGGCTTTGAAGGACTTAAGGCGCAAGCTGCTGCTTATAAATATGTTGCTCTTGCTATAACTGCTATGGAGCAGGGACAGGTTGCTTACGTTATTGCTGATAACGGACCTGCAAAGGCTATTACATCAAAGCTTAACGGCAAATAATTAGACTTTTTTATCAAATAGCCTCTGCAAAGCGAGGACTTTGCAGAGGCTATTGAACTTTTGATACGAAAGGAAATTCCTATGGATTTTGTTGCAAAATTTGAGGTTTTCTGGGATTTGTTTATATTGCGCGGAGGTTGGAAAAGAGTTGTTACGGTAGGCCTTGTAAATACTTTGCTTATTGCAATTTTAGGTCTTTTAATAGGTGTACTGTTAGGTACTGTTATCTCAGCCATTAAGGTTATGCCTAAATATAAGCTTTTGCCAAGAATTCTCGATAAAGTATGTACCGTTTATATAGGCTTTTTCAGAGGAACTCCTCTTGTTGTTCAGTTGCTTATTGCCTATTATGTTCTATGGCCTCTTTTAGGCGTTTCAATTCCTTCTCTTTCAACTGCCATTATCGTTTTCGGCTTAAACAGTGCCGCATACGTTGCAGAAATTATGAGAGGCGGTCTTTTGTCTGTTGATATAGGACAAATGGAGGCAGGAAGAGCCCTTGGACTAAGCTATTGGACTACTATGATAAAAATCGTTATTCCTCAGGCTGTTAAAAACATTTTGCCTGCATTGGGCAACGAATTTATAGCTCTTATTAAGGATACATCAGTTGTAAGCTTTATAGCGGCTACTGACCTTTATAAAACCTTTACTGAAATTGGTAATGTTCGCTATGAGTATTTCGTTCCTTATCTTGCTATGGCAGTAGTTTATATTATTCTTGTTCTGCTTATTAGCTGGGGCATTAAAATTATGGAAAGGAGCCTTAGAAAAAGTGATAGAAATTAAAAATCTTTGTAAAAGCTTTGGCGATAATCAGGTTCTTTCCGACATTACCGAAACAATAAACGAGGGTGATAAGGTCGTTGTAATCGGTCCCTCAGGCGGCGGAAAAAGTACATTCCTACGCTGTATAAACTGTATGGAGGATCCTACCTCAGGCTCTATTATTTTTGAGGGTGAAGACCTTGCTGATATGAAGGTCGATATAAATAAGCACCGTCAGTCTATCGGTATGGTATTTCAGCAGTTCAACCTTTTCAATAATAAAACTGTTCTTGAAAATATCACTCTTGCCCCTGTGATTTTAAAGAAAATGACTAAAAAAGAGGCGGAGGAAAAAGCTTACGAGCTATTAAAAAGAGTAGGTCTTGAGGAAAAGGCAAACGTTTACCCATCAACTCTTTCAGGCGGACAAAAGCAGAGAGTTGCAATAGTAAGAGCACTTGCCATGAATCCCAAGGTTATACTTTTTGACGAGCCTACAAGCGCCCTCGATCCCGAAATGGTCGGTGAAGTTCTTGATGTTATGAAACAGCTTGCAGACGAAGGAATGACAATGGTTGTCGTTACTCACGAAATGGGCTTTGCCCGTGAAGTAGGAAACCGTATTTTCTTTATGGATGCAGGAAGAGTAACGGAGCAGGGAACTCCCGACGAAATTTTCAATCACCCAAAAAATCCCCGTCTTAAAGAATTTTTAAGTAAGGTTATAATGTAAAACTAAAAGACAGCCGTTTGTAAGCGGCTGTCTTTTAAATTAAAACTTTTTAAATTTTTCAAAAAGATTATTTTCAAGGAAGGTAAATTTTTCTGCAATACAATGCCAATATTTATCCCAAAGCTTGAAAAAAGGCTTTTCAATTAAGTGAATTCTCGCTAAGTCCAAAAGCGAACACACAACAAAAACAATGATTACACTTGAAATGGCGTGAATTGGCATTATTGAAGAACCATACATTCCAACATTATTAAAAAGATCCTTCCACAACCACTGGCGCATAGCATCACTGTTAGCATGAATTAACAGAATACCAAATGTCGTTGCTGAAACGGTATTTATAAATTTATTATATTTTATCTTGATATTTTTAAATAGCATAAAGGAACTTAAACCTGTTAAAACAGCGAGAAAAGTATTTGAATCAGTAACAAAGAGGAAGGGGATATTTGTGCCAAGCTTTGCTCCTAACCAAGAGCAAGCCACTACAGAGATTGCAGATAATGAAACAGAAATAAAAGTCATAATTCCCCAGAAACGCTTACTGTCAAATATTTTCTTAGGATATAAACGGATATAGGAGGCAATAAAATATAAAACCATATACCAGGAAACATAATTCATTGTTACTGATAAAAACGGCACTGTTCCAAAAAGTACATATGTAGAAAAAGATAGCAAAAGAAGTCTGATATGCTGTTTTTGATTTAGATTATTAACCAATACATTTAAAAAGGGTATACATAAAAAGAAAATAAGATAGGTTCCGGTGAAATTCTTTGATATTGACGTAAAAGGAACTAAAACCTTTAAAAAAGATTTAAGCGTAAAGGGTGCATATCCGAATATCCAAAATATAATATTTATAACAAATTGATAAAACATCACTTCTAAAAATAGCTTAGCAAATTTTTTAGGTGTTATTTGTGATTTACACATAAAATATCCGGTAATTAAAACAAAGCAGTTAATACCAATTTTACCCCATGCGCCAAACAAAAGTAAGAATAGGGATGGGAAAGAAAAAGTATTTGAATAGATAGGCCCGTTTGCAGCAGTCAATCCTGAATTAACCACATAATGATGTGCAACAATTAAGAGCATTGAGATAATACGGTATAATTCTATATTAGAATCTCTTAACGCTTGAGATTTTGAAACTTTTAACGTCATATAAATAACCCCTTATATACAGTAGCTTATTTACCAAATAAACGGGATTAACCTGTATTTAACCTTTTTCTTATATTCAATATATCCGTTTAGCTCTTTTTCAAGAAGCTTTTCTTCGTTTTTTATTCTCTTTGCTATTAAAAAAGGATATATAAGAAAAATAAAGAATGAGTATATAGAGCCTAATACAAGCGGCATTGATAAAAATAAAAGTAATGTAACGCTATACATTGGATGCCGTACTATACTGTATAAGCCTGTGTCTATAACCTTTTGGTTTTCCTGCACTTTAATGGTACGGCTGAGATATGTGTTTTCTCTTAGCACCTCTGCATAAAGGATATATGATAAAATAAATACTATCGCAGCGCCTATAGCTACTCCTTTAGGCAAAGAATACCACTTAAAACGAAATCCAAGTCCGCAAACAATAAACCCTGCCAAAAACATAAGAGCACTGAGCTTAACTACAAGGCTTTGCTCTTTTTGTTTTTCTTTGGCATCAAGTCGACTTTTTAATAATTCGGGATTTTTGAATATCATTACAAGTCCTGCAAAAAACATAGGTACAAATAATATAATCATAAACAGCCAACCGTTAAAAAAGAAAAGAGTACCTGCAGGTAAAAAGATTGATAAGCCGACTAAAACAATGCCTAATAAAAATTTAGTTATTGCACTAATAAATAATTTTACACTCATAATAATTCTTCCAAAAATAAATTTTAAAAAGGAAATTGAATCTGTAAGTAAGGATTTGGCTGAAAAAAGCACTTGCTTTTGCAAGCCGTTAGCTCAAGCTCAAATTCATCATATCATAAAACTTAACAGATTTCAATAATTAATGAAGTTTGGGCTTTGCCCAAGTGAATCAGCGGCATTGCCGTATGATATATTTACTCTGCAAATAAGTGATAAGTGATGTAGCTATGCTGTGATAGGTGATGCGATGCGTTTGCTCATGCGCCGTAGGCGTGCATCACAGGTAAAGCCTGCATCACGCACAAAGTGCGAATGTAATCAATGCAAGGCATTGTATGTAATTGCAACGAATGTTGCGTATGTAATCATTTCAAAGAAATGTATGTAATCAAGTCGAAGAGGGAAGATACAAGGCTAACGCCTTGATGACATACAGTTCGCCAAGCGAACTGATTACATTCCGCTAACGCGGATTACATACAAGCCTGCGGCTTGGATAAAAAATAAGACAGTCCAAAGACTGTCTTATTTTTTGGCGGAGAAGGAGGGATTTGAACCCTCGCGCCAGTTGCCCGACCTACTCCCTTAGCAGGGGAGCCTCTTCACCACTTGAGTACTTCTCCAAAAACAATATTAAATGGCGGAGAGAGGGAGATTCGAACTCCCGGCTCTTGCGAGTCACTGGTTTTCAAGACCAGCTCCTTAAACCACTCGGACATCTCTCCTGATTTACACGCGTAGTGAAAACGTGCTACATTAGTATAGCAAGTTTAATTTGTTTTGTCAAGATGTTTTTACTAAAATTTATTTTCTTATTTTTAAAAACAAGAGGATTGATGCATAGCCAATTTTTAAAATGACAGCTTAGCTTTGCATCAATCCCCAAATCTATATAAAAGCATGCATCCCGGGAAGAATGCTGCCAATAATATCTTATGCTTAAATGAAAATTTTGCTAAGATTTTTTATAAAAAATACAGCCTCTGTTTAAAACAGAAGCTGTAAATATCAATTAATCTTCGTATCCTTTAGGATTGTTTTTTTGCCAGTTCCACGCATCTTTACACATTTCTTCAATTCCGTATTCTGCTTCCCATAAAAGCTCGTTTTTTGCTTTTGCGGTATCAGCGTAGCAGGTGTCTATATCTCCTGCACGGCGAGGAGCTATAGCATAGGGAATTTTTATATTATTTGCTTTTTCAAAGGCTGCAACTATCTCAAGAACGCTGTAGCCGTTGCCTGTGCCTAAATTATGAGTAAATACTCCGCTTCCTGTTTTTTTAATATATTCCAAAGCTTTTATGTGGCCCTTTGCCAAATCAACTACGTGGATATAATCACGCACTCCTGAGCCGTCTTTAGTGTCATAATCATTTCCGAATACGTTTAATTGAGATAGCTTGCCTGATGCGACCTGAGTTATAAAGGGCATAAGATTGTTGGGAATACCTGTCGGATCCTCTCCTATAAGACCGGATTTATGAGCGCCTACGGGATTGAAATATCTCAAAAGAGAAATGCTCCATTCGTTGTCGGAAACATAGATATCCTTAAGAATATCCTCTAAAAACAGCTTTGTTCTGCCGTAAGGATTTGTAGCTGAGGTTGGCATATCCTCAGTAATGGGAACTCGTTCAGGCTTTCCGTAAACAGTTGCAGAGCTTGAAAAAACAATTTTCTTTACATTGTGGCGCTTCATAGCTTCACAAAGGACAAGCGTTCCCGTGATGTTATTGTGATAATATCTCATTGGAATCTGAACGCTTTCTCCCACTGCCTTAAGGCCTGCAAAATGAATTACTGCATAAATGTTGTTTTCGGTGAAAATTTTTTCCAAAGCTTCGCCGTCCAACATATCGTTGTGATAAAATTTGATTTTCTTACCTGTGATTTTTTCAACTCTTTTTAAAGACTCAGCTTTACTGTTTGAAAGATTATCAAGTACAACTACTTCATAGCCCGCCTCTAAAAGCTCAACGCAGGTATGACTGCCTATATAGCCGGCACCGCCTGTTACTAAAATTTTCATAATAATTTCCTTTCTTTATTAGTTTTCGCTGTATATACCTAAAAACTTACAAAAGGGAAGTTCTTTTTCTAAAAGATACAGAGCCACAAGCGCATTTTCAGGATTGTCTTCCGGCACTGAAAAATCAAGATAGAAGAAATACTCCCAAGGCTTATTTTTGTCAGGACGCGACTGAATTTTAAGTAAATTTAAACCCAAAGCATTGAAAACGGATAAAACAGAGGATAAGGAGCCGCTTTCGTGGGGCAAAGAGAAAATAATACTTATAATGTTTGCTTTTGAACAGATAACAGGTTCTTTGGCAAGAACTATAAATCTGGTAGTATTTACGTTTTTTGAAATCTTATCATTTAAAATTTCAAGGTCGTATATTTGTGCTGCGAATTTTGAAGCTATTGCAGCTGTGGATTTATCATTCTTTTTGCTGACATATTCGGCGGCAAAGGCAGTATTTGCAAACTGTTCCTTTTGAATATCTAATGTGTTTAAATATTCACTGCACTGATTGAGCGCCTGAGGGTGAGAGCATACCGTTTTAATTTCAGATATGCTTGTTCCTTTAACTCCTAAAAGACAGTGTGAAATCGGAATAGTAGCTGCTTTCACAATAAAAAGATTGTATTTTATAAGGCAGTCATAAACCTCGTCAACCGTTCCTGCTGTTGTGTTGTCAATAGGCAGCACTCCGTAGTCAGCATTCCCATCATAAACTGCTTTACAGACATTTTCAAAGCTATCGGTACCGAAATTTTTACAATCAGGCAAAAGTACGCTTGCTGCCATTTGCGAATAAGCGCCTTCAGAGCCGCAAAAACAAGCATTACCTGAGGGAAGCCTTGGCACTTTTTGAGAATTAAGAGTTTCATTTAACTTAAATTCTTTATCAAAGGGGAGAAGCTCTCCGTACTGTAAAATTCGGGATTCACGCATAATCTCTGCCATAATGGGAGCAATATATTGACCGAAATTGCCGCTTTCAAGAGCTTTTTTCAAAATTTCACTTTCTCGTTCTTTACGGTATACGGGAGAGAAGCTTTTGATTTTTTCCTGTGCCACATCTTTGGAAAGTCCAAAACGGCAAGTGAGTAAATCAAAAAGAAGCTCATCTGTTTTATCTATTTGTTCTCTTATTGAGTTTAAATCCTTCAAATTAAGCATCTCCAAACAAGTTTATAAGTGCAATAGCGGTAACAGCTTCTATTACGGGAACTGCACGGAAAACGATACAGGGGTCGTGGCGTCCTTTAATTTCAAGAATTTCATTACAGCCTTTTTCAAGATTTATGCTGTTTTGCGGCTGTGCTATTGACGGAGTAGGCTTTAAAGCAACCTTGAAAACCAAAGGCATACCGTTTGTAATGCCTCCGTTTATTCCGCCGTTATTGTTGGTTTTGGTTTTAACCTTGTTATCTTCAAAGAAAAATTCATCGTTGCATAGGCTTCCTCTCATTTTGGAAACCTCAAAGCCTGCGCCAAATTCAACTCCCTTTACGGCGGGAACTGAAAACAAAATAGAGGAAAGCACGCTTTCAACGCTTTCAAACATAGGACTTCCCAAGCCTGCGGGAACATTTATTGCGCCGCATTCAATTATTCCGCCCACGGAGTCTGAATTTGAAAAAGCTGAATCTATTTGCTCTTGCATTTTCAAAAGAGCCTCATTATTTAAAACGGGATATTCACTTTCCTTTGTTTTTAATAAAGTATCAGAAGAAAGAGAAGTATAGTCATAGCTGTCATCATAAATTCCTGCAATACTTAATGCATGGGCACCGATTTCGATGTTTTTCTTTTTAAGGGCAAGAGAGCATAAAGCGCCTGCAAAAACTAAAGGTGCAGTAAGTCTCCCCGAAAAATGACCGCCGCCACGCATATCTGCAAAACCGTTGTATTTGATATATGCAGTGTAGTCTGCGTGTCCCGGACGGGGTACAAGAAGACGGGAATAATCGCCCGAATGTTGATTTGTATTTTTTATAATTGCAGTAATAGGAAAGCCTGTGGTAACTCCGTTTAAAACTCCGCTTATAATTTCGGGAAAATCGCTTTCTTTTCGCTGTGTTGAAAATCTGTTTTTACCCGGTGCACGCCGTTTAATGTATGAGTCTATATATTCAAAATCAAGCTCAAGCCCTGCTTCAATACCGTCAACAGTAACGCCGATAGCCTGACCGTGAGATTCACCGAAAACAGTAACGGTAACTTTTTTACCCCAACTGCTGCTCATTTGTTTTACCTCCTGATTTTATAAAATGCTCAAAAAATTGCGGATATGATTTATCAACACAGTTATAGTCATTTATAATTACTTCATCTTGACAAATAACAGAAGCTATAGCTGCTGACATAGCAATTCTATGGTCATTAAAGCTGTCAATTTCTCCGCCTTTTAAAAGGGCTTTTCCTAAGATTGTTATGCTTTTATTATCGCCATAAGCTTCTCCGCCCAACGCCTTTATTGTTTGAACTGTGCTTTCTATACGGTCGCTTTCTTTATATTTAAGACGTTCACAGCCGTAAATATATGTCTTTTTTTCAAAGGCACAAGCACATACTGCCAAAATAGGAACAAGGTCAGGAATTTGAGAAGCATCTATTGATTCACAAGAGTCTATTTCTTTAAGAATATCAATTATTTTGCTGTCCCCTTGAGTGCTGTTTTCCTTGAGGCCGTCAACTGTAATATCACAGCCCATTTTGTTGGCGCATAGCCAAAAAGCAGCGGCAGAATAGTCGCCCTCACAAAAATAATCAGTGGGCCTATACTGCTGATTTTTTATAATATATCCGTTATCGGTCTTGTTAACACAGACACCGAAAGCCTTCATTACCTCTATTGTTATGTTCACATAAGGCTCAGATAAAAGCTGAGTTTTAAGAATAATTGAAAAATCTTTTTTCAAAAGAGGAGCGCAAAGAAGCATTCCGCTTATGTATTGAGAGCTGATATCACCGTTCATATAAACAGTATTGTCTGTATATTTGCCCGAAATTTCAAGAGGGAGATGTCCATCAGTCAAAGAAAATTTTATTTTATTTTCAAAGATGCGCTGATACTCGTCCAAAGGACGCAAGGGAAGTCTTCCTTTTCCGTTAAATACGGCATTTATTTCCAGTGCAGCGGCAATAGGAATAAGCAAGCGCAAGGTTGTACCCGATTCAAAAGCGTCGATAACAGCATCTTTAGGCGGATTAAAGCCTTTGAATGAAACAGAGCTTCCCGAAATTTCAAAATCGGAGCCCATAGCTTTAAGCCCGTTAAGAGTAGCTTCGATATCCTTTGAAAAGGTTACGTTTTTAACGGTGCAGTTCTGACTTAGTGATGCGCATATAAGAGCTCTGTGAGTAACGCTTTTTGATGAGGGAACACAAATATTACCCTTAAGTTTTTGAGGAGTTAAGGTTATTTTATTCATATTTATCACCAAAAACTTTAATATAAGCCTCTTTAAGAGCAGTTAATTCTATTTTTTCAATTACAGGAGCTCCCGGAGTTTTTACAAAAATAAAATTTATAAAGCTGTCCTGCTTTTTCTTGTCCCCCGAAGCTGCGTTAAAAAGCAAATCAGCAGATATATCTGTATATGGATTTAAGCCTTGGACATTACACAGAGAAAGATATTTTTCAATTTCAGCTTTTTCGGTAATACCTAAATATTGACCTACCTTCAAGGAAATATACATACCCTTGCAGACAGCTTCACCGTGTCCGATACCTGTAAAATTCATACATTTTTCAATAGCGTGGCCTAAAGTGTGTCCAAAGTTTAAAAGCATTCTTAAACCACTTTCACGCTCGTCTTTTTCTACAATATCTGATTTTATTTTAATGCATTTTTCAATTACACTTATATCATCAGGCTTGTCAAGAATAGAGCTGTCACTTATATAGCCGTATTTTATAATTTCACATAAGCCGTCGGTATAATATTTTTTGGGAAGAGTTTTTAAAAAATCAGGATCTGTAATAATAGCTAAGGGCTGATATATTGCACCTATAAGATTTTTGCCTTGGGGAAGGTCTACTCCTGTCTTACCGCCTATTGAAGAGTCCACCATAGCAAGAAGGGAAGTGGGCACTTGAATATAATCAATTCCACGCATATAGGTTGCTGCGGCAAAGCCTGTCATATCTCCTACAACGCCGCCGCCTAACGCAAGAAGCATATCTTTTCTTGTCATAGAAAAAGCTATAAGTGCATCGTAAATTTTTTCAATAGTTGACAGCTTTTTGCTTTGCTCTCCGTGAGAAAAAGTATATGAGCTTACATCAAAGCCGTAAGCTTTAAGACTTTGAGAAATTTTCTCAAGGTATAGGGGAGCTACATTGTCATCAGTGACAATAAATATTTTTTTGCATTTTTTTATCTGAGAGCAAATCTCTCCGATTTTATCGGAAATTGACGGCTGATAAAAAATATCAACTTTTCTTGAAAGCTCTATTGTATGATAAGGCTTCATAGCAATTAAATCTCCCATTATAACCGTTATATTTCTCTGCCAATAGCTCTTGCAACCTTTTTCAGCTTGGGAACAAGAGCTTCAAATTCCTCGGGAGTGATAGACTGGTTGCCGTCGGAAAGAGCGTGCTTGGGGTCATTATGTACTTCAATTATAATTCCGTCAGCACCCGCTGCAATAGCCGATTTTGCCAAAGGCTCCACAAGCCAGTTAATACCTGCGGCGTGACTTGGATCAACAAAAACAGGAAGGTGAGAGAGCTTTTTAAGCAGCGGTACAGCTGAAATGTCAAGAGTGTTTCTTGTTGCTGTTTCAAAGGTTCTTATGCCGCGTTCACATAAAATTACGTTGGTATTTCCGTTGCTCATAATATATTCTGCAGACATAAGAAATTCTTCGATTGTATTTGAAAAGCCTCTTTTTAAAAGAATAGGCTTTTTAAGCTTTCCTAACTCTTTTAAAAGCTCAAAATTTTGCATATTTCTTGCGCCTACTTGAATAATGTCAACGTATTCGTTGAACATTTCAATATGAAAAGGATTTGTGATTTCTGAAACAATAGGCAAATCGGTTGCTTTTTTAGCCTCTTCCAAATAGACAAGACCCTCTGCCTTTAAGCCTTGGAAGGAATAGGGAGAGGTTCTGGGCTTAAAAGCGCCGCCGCGCAAAAATTCTGCGCCCGAGTTTTTAACGCTTTGCGCAATAAGAGTAATCTGCTCTTCAGTTTCAACAGAGCAGGGGCCTGCAATAATCTGAATTTTTTTGCCGCCTATTTTTTGACCGTTTATATTTATAACAGTATCTTTGGGGTGAAATTTTCTGTTAGCTCTTTTAAAGGGCTCCTGTACCTTCATAACCTTTTCTACATAAGGAAGAAGCTCAAAACGTGAAGAGTCAACAGCTGATGTATCGCCGACAAGACCTACAACGGTGGTATGGCTTCCTACTATTGGGTTTGCTGTAATGCCCATTGAAGAAGCTATGGAACAAACCTCATCTATATTAGCTTTTTTTACATTTTCTTTTAAAATTATAATCATTTTTTAAACCTTCTTAAATTAAAATATTGAGTATATCGTTGACGCACTCCTGAGGAGATTTTGATGCATCTATTATAAAATCTGCGGCAACCTCGTAATTGGGCAACCTTTTGTTGTAAAGGCTTTCAGCTTCACATACATCTCTGAAAAGAGGACGGGAACTGTCACCTCCGACACGGTTTGCCAATATATCAAAATCAGCCTTTAAATAAAAAGTGATGCAAGGGCTTTGTTTTAAAAGCTTTAAATTTTCTTCAAAGCATACTGTGCCGCCGCCCAGTGATAAAACCTGAGGACGAATATCCAAAGCTTTTTTGAGATACTCTCCCTCAAGCTGTCTAAATCGATACTCACCGCTTTTGAAAATTTCTGCTGTTTTACAGCCCTCTCCACATTCAATTATGTTGTCAAGGTCATTAAAATTGAGCTTTAAAGACTCTGCTAAAAGCTTTCCTGTTGTTGTCTTGCCACAGCCCATAAAGCCTGTAAGCACAATAGTTTGTGGGAATTTATTATTTATATATTTTTCAAGGTTTTGATAAGCAGATAAAATAACTTCGGAAGGAATTTTGATATTTTTCCAATGCTGCCTTGCAAGAGCAGCCTGAGCTGTAAGCATAAGAGCCCCGTTCATAGTTTCTATGCCTGACAGCTTTGCCTTTTTTAACAGAATGGAAGAAACGGGATTATATATGGCATCGAATACAAACTCAGCTCTGTCAAGGTTTACACCTATACAGCCAGAAAGCTTGGGCCACATTCCCAAAGGCGTTGTGTTAAGAATAATCTGAGGGTAAAAATCCTCATCGCTTTCCAAAGCTCTGACATTCAGCTTTTCAGCAAGAAGCTGAGTTTTTGAAAAGGTTCTTGACTGTATATAAACATTGGCTCCTAACTCTTTTGAAGAGGTTGCTAAAGCATATGCGGCACCGCCTGCGCCGCAGACAAGCACGTCTTTGTTTTTAAAATCAATATTTTGACTTTTAACAGAAAAGATAAAGCCTTCTATATCTGTGTTATATCCGATAAGCTTTCCGTCATTTACACAGACAGTGTTTACAGCAGGGTAAAAGCTTTTATCAAGATATTTTACAACGCTTTCTTTATGGGGTATAGTAACATTAAAGCCGCTCATTCTCTGTTTTAAAACAGGAACAGCAGCTTCTAATTCACAAGGCTCTATATTTATAAGTACATAAGAAGAGTCTTTCTCCAAAAGGGCATGGATGTAGGGAGAAACGCTGTGCTCAACAGGACATCCGATAAGACCATAAGAGCCCATAGGAATATCTGTTAAATTCTTGACGGTGTAAATCACTAAAACCCCTTCTTCAGTACAAAAATACTGTTTTAATGATATCACTTAAGTTTATATTTGTCAAGTAAAGCAATATATAGATAAATATATATTTATATTAAAATACTATTGCAAATAATTTTAAATATGCTATAATTATTTAATGGTTAAAGTTATAGAATTGTAGGTGTGGATTTATGCTTTTTGCAGACTTGTTATTTTTATTTTTGTTTTTGCCTCTCTGCGTAGCATCATATTTCTTTACTAAGAAAGTACAGTACAGAAATATAGTGCTTATCGTATTTTCAATGATTTTCTACGCTTGGGGAGAGCCTACACGTATTATATTGTTGCTTGCAAGTGTTGTTGTAAACTATTTCTTGGCATTAGTAATAGAGAACAACAACAAAAAAGGAAATGCAAAGGTTGCTAAAATAGCATTTATTGCTACTCTTATCTACAATATCGGTATGCTTGGCATTTTCAAATATACCGACTTTATGATAAATAATATCAACGGACTTTTCAGAACGTCAATACCTCTTGCAAATATCGCTTTGCCCTTGGGTATAAGCTTCTATACCTTCCAGATACTTTCTTATGTTATTGACGTATATTGGGAAAAGGTTGATGCACAGCGCAGCTTCCATAAGCTTTTAATGTATATATCTCTTTTCCCGCAGCTTGTGGCAGGACCTATTGTAAGATATTCAACTATTGCAGAAGAGATTGATAACCGCCGCAGTACTCTTGCAGATATCAGCGAAGGCGCAACAAGAATGATAATGGGTCTTTCCAAAAAAGTACTTATAGCTAACAATCTTAATCTTATGGTAGGCGAGTGCTTTGGAGCAGACATAACGGGTGCCAGTGTAGTCGGAACGTGGTTAGGTGTAATTGCTTACTCGATGCAGGTTTATTTTGACTTTTCGGGTTATTCAGATATTGCCATAGGAATAGGCAGAATGTTCGGCTTCCATTTTGACGAAAACTTTAATTATCCTTTTATTTGCCGCAGTATTTCGGAGTTCTGGCAGAGATGGCATATATCCTTAAGCACATTTTTCAGAGATTATTTGTTCTGCGTGCCGATTTTTGGAAAAAGAAGACCTATAGCATCTCTTTTCCTTGTTTGGTTTACAACAGGCTTGTGGCACGGCGCATCGTGGAACTATGTACTTTGGGGCCTCTATTTTGGCGTATTTCTGTTTATTGAGGTTAAAATCGGCAAAAAACGTCTAAAAAAAGCACCTACCGCACTTATGCAGTTATACAGTAAGCTTGTAATAATTTTAGGCTTTGGTATTTTCCGTTTTGAAAATATGGGTGATTTGGGCAATTTCTTTAAAAATCTTATAGGCGCAAACGGAAATTCCTTTATAAACGAACAGACACAGTCGGCATTTTTATCATACGTATTTTTGTTTATAGTAGCAGTAGTTGCCTGCTTGCCTGTGGCACAAAGCCTTAAAAAGCTTATAAAAACCTGTTCTTATAACGTGCAGGCTGTAATGCAGATTATTCTTACTGTTTATACAGTTGCTTTGCTTTTTGCTTGTACTGCTGTTTTGGTAGATACATTTGCAACAAACAATCCGTTTTTGTATTGGATATTCTGATAGAAAGGAGAGCTTAAAATGAAAAACAATAAAAAAATAAAAATATTGGCACAGCTTTTGAATGTTGTCATTATTTTCGGCGTATTTATCTTTATGTTTATTTTCGGTCTCTTTTTTACCAGAACGCAAAGGTCGGATTATGATAAGGATTTAAAAAAATTCCCTACATTCACTATATCAACCTTTCTTTCGGGTGATTATACAGCGGATATAGCTTCCTGGTATACCGATACAATTCACAACCGTGACCGTTTTAAAGATATGGCGGCAAAAATTAAGTATTATTACGGTGTAAAAAAGGATGAAGAGGTATTTGGCACTGTTGATATTCCCGATGAGGAAACGGAATCAAGTGATATAGTATCAAGCGATATAATTTCAAGTGATATAGTATCGAGTGAAAGCTCTTCTTCTGAGGTAAGCTCAGAGCCTCCCGTTAATCAGGACGAAGAGATTGCCAAGGGTATTTTGATATTAGGCACAAGAGCAATGGAGCTTGACTACGGAAGTATAAAATACGGAACAAGATATGCACAAGCTCTCAATGAGTATGCAAAGCAATTAGAGGGCAAAAGTAAAGTATATTCAATGGTTATTCCTAAATCCTGTGCATACTATATGCAGGAATCTAAAAATGAAGAGTATCGCAGAGTTGCATCGCTTACTCCGAAAAATCTCAATAATATAAGAGATAATTTAGACGGAGTAATTGAGGTTGACGTATACAACACCTTACTCAAGCATACAAAAGAGGAAATATACTGCCGTACAGACCACCATTGGACAGGTCTTGGAGCATATTATGCGGCGCAGGAATTAGCTAAGGTTGCAGGTGTTGACTTTGCTGATATTTCCACCTATGAGAAAAATGTAAGACCCGGCTATGTGGGTACAATGTATAAGTTTACCGGCAACAGCGCAAAGCTTCTCAATAACCCCGAGGACTTTGTAACGTATATTCCAAGCACTCCCTATACCGCAAGCTATTATACTACAAGCTTTGAGTATAAGGGTGATAACAGCATTTTCTATCCTATGTCCGACGCTCAGCGCAGCAGCTGGTACAGCACCTATATAGGCGGCGATAATAATGTTGTTAAGATAACCTCGGGTACTTGTAAAAACGGCAGAAAGCTTCTTATTTTGAAGGATAGCTACGGAAATGCACTTTCTCCGTATTTTTTGAACTCCTTTGAAGAGGTTTATATGGCAGATATCCGCCATTTCCAGAAGAATGTTATTTCATTTGTTGAAGAACAAGGAATAACAGATACTGTTTTTGCTATGTGTACTTTCTCTGCTATGAGTAAGGACAGAATAAATGATATAGAAAAACTCAGAACAAGATAATTGTCAGTTTCTTTGGGGGTAATTGAAATAAAACGCAATAAATTTTTGTCAGCTTTTGTTGTATTAAGCTTAGCACTTTGCATTGTATTGACATCCTGTTCAAATAAAGGCGCAAATCAGCAGAATGAGTCATCTCAGGTAATCAGCTCTGAAGCAATACAAAGCCAAGAGGTATCTGAAATAATCAGCTCTGAGATAACAATAGAATCAGAGCCTGAGTCCACCTCTGCTGTTCAAAGTGAGTCTAAGCCTACTACATCTCAGCCAACATCTTCGACAGTTTCCTCTACGCCTGCAGGCCCTGCACCGACACAGGAAAAAATGGTAAACGGTATTCTTATAATGGGTACAAGAGCATTAGAGCTTGTGGGCAGAAATGCAACTCAGGAGAAAAAATATGCTGAGTATGTAAATAAGTTTGCAGACGATTTATCGGGTACTGCAAAGGTTTATTCGATGGTAATTCCAAAGGCATCGGTTATTTATACGGCGGATTCAATAGGCTATAAAAACGTTGCCAAAAACGGAGCTGCTTCTTTAGAAAATATTAAAAACAATTTAACATCGGCAATAAATGTAGATGCTTATACAGCTCTTAATGCTCATAAGGGCGAAGAGATATATGCAAGAACAGACCACCATTGGACAGCTTACGGAGCCTTTTATGCGGCGCAGGAATTTGCAAAAGTAGCTAATACAAGCTTTGACGATATTTCCACATATACCGTTGAAAGAAGAGCAAATTATGTAGGTACAATGAGAAAATATACAAACGGTTATTATGCTATTGTAAACTATCCCGAGGATTTTATTAAGCTTGTACCTTCAACACCATATACTGCGGAAAGATACAGCAGTTATTTTACAAATCCTCAGGCAAGAGATATTTTTTATCATATTTCCGATAGTAACGTTTCTTCGTGGTATCTGACCTTTATCGGCGGAGATTCAAACTTTTTCAAGATAAAATCCCAAAGCTGTACAAACGGCAGAAAGCTATTTATTATTAAAGATAGCTACGGAAATGCTCTTGCACCGTTTTTTATGGGCTCCTTTGAAGAGATTTATATAGTTGATTTAAGAGAGCTGAGTATAAATGCAATCAATTTTGTAAAAGAGCAGGGAATAACTGATGTTCTCTTTGCAATGTGTTCGTATTCAGCCCTTGGCTCAAGTATAAACAGTCGTATCAATACAATAAGAACAATGTAATTATGGGGGAAAAAATGAATTTATCCTATCCTTTTGACAGCGCTGAGCTTATTAAAAATAAAAAGAAAATAAAAAGAGAACTTTTGAATGACAATACAGTCAGAATAAAGAAGAATATTGCTTTTTTAGGCGGTTCAACAACTAACGATATTGTTAATATGACAGAGCTGTTTTTGCTCAGTAACGGTATAGAGCCGAGCTTTTATCAGTCGGAATATGCTATGTATTGGCAGGAAGCGATGTTTGAAAATAAAGAGCTTAAGGAATTTAAGCCCGATATAATTTTCATTCATACTACTCTTCGCAATATTGAAGAGCTTCCCGCTATGAACGACAGTGAGCAAAGAGTAGAAGAAATGCTTGAGGGTGCTTACAAAAAGTTTGAAGCTATGTGGGAGCATCTCAAAAGTGAATACGGCTGTACGATAATACAGAATAACTTTGAATATCCCTTTTACCGTCTTTTAGGTAACAGAGATGCCTGGGATATTCACGGAACAGTTAATTTTGTAAATAGGCTTAATGACAAGTTTTATGCATACGCAAGAAGCAATAACGGATTTTATATAAACGATATCAATTATCTTTCGGCAAGTATGGGTCTTGATAATTGGTGCGACCTTTCCTTCTGGTATATGTATAAATACGCTATGTCTATGAACGGTGTTGTAAATCTTGCCTTTAATCTCAGCAATATAATAAAATCGGTTTTCGGAAAAAATAAAAAGACATTGGTAATGGATTTGGACAACACTCTTTGGGGCGGCGTAGTCGGTGATGACGGAGTTGAAAACATAGAGATAGGTCAGGAAGCGGCAGACGGTCAGTGCTTCTACGATTTCCAGAAGTATATAAAGGCTCATAAGCAATTGGGTATATTGCTTACAGTAAACTCCAAAAACGATGAGGAAAATGCCCTTGCAGGTATTTCCCATCCCGACGGAGCATTGAATAAAGACGATTTTACAGTAATAAAAGCCAACTGGGAGAATAAGGACAGAAATATTATTCAGACAGCGGCACAGCTTAATTTAGGAGCAGACTCCTTTGTATTTTGCGACGATAATCCCGTTGAAAGAGATATAGTTGCAAGCTCTGTAGAGGGTATAGCAGTACCGAAATTTGATGACCCTTTAAACTATATACGCACTCTTGACAAAAACGCATATTTTGAAATTACAGCCTTTTCGGATGATGACCTTAAAAGAAATGAAATGTATAAGGCAAACGCTCAAAGGCAGAGCCTGCTTTATGAGTGTGCAGATTTCGGAGAATATCTTAAGGGTCTTGAAATGACAGCGGTAATAGAGGGCTTTATTCCGATGTACTATCAGAGAATATCCCATCTTGCCAATAAATCAAATCAGTTCAATTTAACAACTAAAAGATATACCGTAGACGAAATTCAGAATGTTGCTGAAGATAAAAGCTATATAACTCTTTACGGTAAGCTGAGTGATAAATTCGGGGACAACGGAGTAGTTTCTCTCGTAATAGGAAGAAAGGACGGCAAAAGGCTTCATATAGACCTGTGGCTTATGAGCTGCAGAGTTTTAAAAAGAGATATGGAATTTGCCATGCTTGATTCCTTGGTGCAAAAGTGCAGAGAAAACGGAATAGAAGAGATTATAGGCTATTATTATAAAACAGCCAAAAACTCAATGGTAAGTGAGCTATATAAAACCTTTGGCTTTGAAAAGACAGAGGGCTTTGAAAATGGCGACAGCGAGTGGAAGCTCAATATAGAAAATTATGAAAATAAAAATAAAGTGATTAAGGTGGAATTAAAATGACAGAGCAAGAAATAATGCCGGTATTAACACAAATTTTCAGAGAGATTTTTGATGATGACAGTCTTGTAATCTCCCGCAACACAACTGCTGATGACATTGACGATTGGGACAGCCTTGAGCATATAAATCTTATTGCGGCTGTAGAAACACAGTTTAAAATCCGCTTTAAGATGAAAGAAGTTTCCTCAATGAAAAATGTGGGAGAAATGATAGATATAATAGCCCAGAGAGCATAAAAAGATTTCTAAAAAGCAATATAAGTTTTATATTGCTTTTTTGCTATTCTTAAAAATCCCTATATATGCTTTTTGCGTAAATTTTCAACAGTTTAACTGCTCGTTAATAATTTGGTAAATAATATATACTATATTAACTGTATAAAGCAAGAAGAGGAGAAAAGTGATGACTAACAAAAAAATTCTTGTAGTTGATGATGATAATAATATTTGCGAGCTGCTTCGTCTTTATCTTGAAAAGGACGGGTACAGAGTTAAAATAGCGAATGACGGTGCCGCTGCGCTTGAAAGCTTTACAGCTTATTCTCCCGATATTATATTGCTTGATATTATGCTTCCTAAAATGGACGGCTGGCAGGTCTGCAGGGAAATAAGAAAAAAATCAGATGTTCCGATTATAATGATAACTGCCAAAGGAGAAACCTTTGATAAGGTTTTAGGCTTAGAGTTAGGAGCAGATGACTATATCACAAAGCCCTTTGATACAAAAGAGGTAGTTGCAAGAATAAAGGCTGTATTGCGCCGTATGTCTCACGGTGAGAAGAAAGACTCTGAAAAAGAGGTAAACTACGAAAATCTTTGCCTTAATCTTTCCAATTATGTTTTGAAGATAAAAGGAAAAGTAGTGGAAGCTCCGCCAAAGGAGCTTGAGCTTTTATATCATTTAGCAAGCAATCCCAACCGTGTTTTTACCAGAGACCAGCTCTTAGATGAGGTATGGGGCTTTGAATATTTCGGGGACTCAAGAACGGTTGACGTTCATATAAAGCGTTTGCGTTCAAAGGTTGAAAATGTTTCTGACAAATGGTCTTTAAAAACAGTATGGGGCGTAGGCTATAAATTTGAAGTACTGTAAAAGGAGAAGCGTAGAGTTATGAAAAAGCAAAGAGTAAAGCTGTTTTCTAAGCTTTTTTTGAAATTTTATTTGAGAATAGCTGTTATTTTGCTTTGTTCCTTTGCTTTTATCAGCGTTATGATTTTCATACTTCTTTTTAAACAAAATTATGAGATTAAGCAAAAAGAGCTTGTGCAGGTGTCAAAACGTGTGGCGGATACTGTGTCCTCATTTTATGAGTTTCCAAGCTCATTGGATGAACGGGCTTTTAAAAATACATTAAGCTTTTTCTCAGACAGTACCGATTGTATGATTTTTATCACCGATGTAACGGGGGATATATGGGCATACGTAGGGTCAAGCACTCCGCCGAAACAAATTTCCCACAATTTGATTGAACAGACGTACAAAGACGGGATATTGACACATATGGGTAAGCTTGATAATCTTCTTCAAAGAAAAAGCTTTTGTGTGGCTATTCCTTATTATTCCCGAGGCGGAAGTGTTTTAGGCGTTGTTGTAATGGCGTATCCTTTTATAAATTTCTACGAGCCATTTAAAGAAATAACTCTTATATCGGTTTTAGCCGTTCTTGCAGCTTTGTTTGTGTCATATGTTGTAATGTACGTTGTTGTTGAAAGAATGTTAAGACCTATAAAAGCTATGAGTATGGCAGTAAAGGAAATGGCAAACGGCGATTTTTCAAGAACAATTCCCGTAATAGGTACTGACGAAATTTCAGAGCTTTCTGAATCTTTTAATGAAATGGCACATTCCTTGGGTGAATTAGAGGAAATGAGATATTCCTTTATATCAAATGTAAGCCACGAGCTTAAAACTCCTATGACCACTATTTCAGGCTTTGTTGACGGTATGCTTGACGGCACTATTCCTCTTGAAAACCACGGACATTATCTTGAAATAGTTTCTAATGAGTCTAAAAGACTTACAAGACTTGTAAACACCTTGCTTGATGCTACGAGAATAAGCGAGGGTAAGGTTAAGTTTAATATGATAGAGTTTGACGTTTGCTCTATGATTACCGATATTGCAGAAACCTTGCAAATGGAATTTGATAAAAAAGATATAAAAGTATTTGTAAACGTTGCAAAAAATCCTCTTGTAACTGTTGCAGATGAGGATGCAATTTACAGAGTTGTTTATAATATTGCTGAAAATGCAATTAAATTTACACAGCCCGGCGGTAAAATTTCTTTTTCCGTAGCAACGGACAATAAAAAGATTTTTGTAGGAATAAAAAATACGGGTGAGGGAATAAAACAAACAGATATCCCATACGTGTTTGACAGGTTTTTCAAAGCCGATAAATCAAGAGGGGTAGACGCTAAGGGTGTCGGCTTGGGACTGTATATGGCAAAACAGATAATAAAGGCTCACAAAGAAAATATATGGGTAAATTCAGTTTACAAGGAGTATGCGGAATTTGTCTTTACTTTGCCTTTAAAATAAATTATAGCACTAATTTGGAGGAAGAATTATGCAAGAGTTTGATAATAACGAAAAAAATATTCCGACTGAAGATTTGAATATGACTGAAAGCACACAGGATATTGCGCCTATACCCGAGGAGCAGGAAGCTGTGGGAAAGGTTGATTTCAGTATAACCGAAGAAACTTCTCATGAAATTCCCGAAAGCGATAACTCGGAAGAGGAATACGTTGTTGATACAAATCAAGTAATTTATACTGAGGATTTCAAACAGCAAGAGGAAGCTCCTTCCGAGCAAACTCCTGCTGAGCAGGGAGAACAGTATACCTATACTCAATTTTATCAAAATAAAAACCAATACGAAAATTACTCTGAAAACGGCGCACAACAGCAAGTGCCTTATACAACAAGCTACGGCGGTCAGGTAAATGACCAGGCGTACAGAAACGCAATTAAAAAGACTAACAGAAAGTCTGTTAAAGCTATTGTTGCGGTGGCAGTTGTTATTGCTCTTTTATGTGTAGGCGGAATTATAACTACAGGAATATACGGTATAAGAGATTATCTTGGTTATGACAATAATAATCCCTCTGACACCACCGAGCAAAGCGACAATTCTTCTCAAAGCTCAAACTTGCCTTCTATTATTAAGCCTGCAAAAACACCTGAAGGCGCATTGACAATTCCTGAGATTATAGTGAAATTAAAGCCCAGCGTTGTAGGTGTTACAGCAGAAAACGTGGGAAGCGGAACAGGAATTGTAATGACTAAGGAAGGCTATGTTCTGACTAATGCTCACGTTGTAGAAGGCGCTAAAACTATTACAATAGTTTCCTATGACGGAAAACAATATTCAGCGAAGCTTCAAGGTCTTGATTCAATTTCCGATATAGCAGTGCTTAAAGTTGATAATGCAGAGCTTACCCCTGCAGAATTCGGAAATTCTTCCGAAGCAATAGAGGGTGAAACAGTTGTAGCTATGGGTAATCCTTACGGACTTGACCTTGCAAATACAACGACAGCGGGAATAATTTCAGCTATAAGAAACGGAATAACTCTCGGTGATACAACAATGGACCTTATTCAGACCGATGCTTCTATAAATCCCGGAAATTCCGGAGGTCCTCTTGTAAATCAGTTTGGACAGGTTATAGGTATTACCTCACTTAAAATAATGTCTTCTTCAGGAACAATCTCAGAAGGCTTAGGCTTTGCAATTCCCATAGATACTGCAAAACCTATAATAAACGAAATAGTTCAGTATGGATATATCAAGAGTCGTCCTATGGTTGGAATTATGGGACAATATCTCAATGAACAATATGCTACAGCTTTGGGACTTCCTGCAGGTATTCTTGTTCAGTCAACCACACAGGGAACAGATGCTGCAAGAAAACTACAGAAATTTGACCTTATTACTAAAATTGAAGGAAAAACCTTCTCTTCAATGGATGAATTTAATTCCATTAAGAATAAATACAAAGCGGGAGATACAATAGAGCTTACTGTTTACAGAGACGATAAAGAAATAAGTGTAAAGCTTATTCTTTCTGAAAATTACAGTAACTAATAAAAAAACAGCTGAAATTTGATTTCAGCTGTTTTTTAATGCTTTACCTTTGAATTTTAAAATAAAAGAAACATATAATATATTTAAATGAATCGGAGGTAAAGAAGAATGAAACGATTTGCACAGATAACAGATGTGTTTGCAAGGGAGATACTTGATTCCAGAGGAAATCCAACAGTAGAGGCACAGGTGTTGGTTGATGACAGTGTTATAGGAATAGCAAGTGTGCCGTCAGGTGCTTCGACAGGTATTTATGAGGCTTGCGAATTAAGAGACAATGACAAAAAAAGATATTTCGGAAAAGGCGTTGAAACTGCTGTCGAAAAAGTAATTACTGATATAGCTGAAGAATTAAAAGGGTTAAATGTAATAGACCAACGCACAATTGATATGACAATGATAGAGCTTGACGGCACTAAAAACAAAAGCTTTTTAGGTGCAAACGCTATGCTTGCCGTATCTTTAGCAACGGCAAGAGCAGCCGCAAAGACGTTAGAGCTTCCTTTGTATCAATATTTGCAGGGCCCTTTTGCAAATACTTTACCTGTACCTATGTTGAATATTTTAAACGGCGGTGCTCACGCTACCAACAATCTCGATATACAGGAATTTATGATTGCTCCCGTAGGTGCAAACAGCTTTAGTGAAGGACTGAGAAAAAGCGTAGAGGTTTTTCACACTCTTAAACAGCTTTTAAATGAAAAAGGCTTATCAACTGCCGTAGGAGATGAGGGTGGCTTTGCTCCTGATTTGGAAAGCGACGAAAAAGCTCTTGAGCTAATTACAGATGCTATAGAAATGGCAGGATATAAAGCAGGATATGATTTTAAAATAGCACTTGATATTGCATCAAGCGAATGGACACAGACAAGCGGAATTTACAGACTTAGCAAAAGAGATATCGAATACAGCGGAAAAGAGCTGACAGAGTATTTAAAAAAGCTTTGTCAAAGCTATCCTATTTATTCAATAGAGGACAGCGCTTCGGAAGAGGATATAGCAACCTGGAAAGAACAAACTAAAGAATTAGGCGAGAATATTCAACTTGTGGGCGATGATTTCTTTGTTACAAATAAAGCAAGAATAGAAAACGGAATAAAGGAAAAAATTGCAAATGCAGTGTTGATAAAGCCAAACCAAATAGGAACATTGACAGAAACAATAGATGCAATTTATACGGCTAAAAATGCAGGCTACAGAACAGTTATATCTCACCGTTCGGGAGAAACAGAGGACACCTTTATTGCAGATTTAGCTGTGGCTGTAAATTCAGGACAAATAAAGACAGGAGCTCCCTCACGTGCTGAAAGAACAGCGAAATATAACAGACTTTTACAAATTGAAATGCAGCTTGATGAATATGCCAAATACGGCTTTAACAGATATTAAAAACTCTTTAACTAATTTCAAAAAAGTGATATTTTGCCTTGTAGCAAAGTGATATTAAAACCTATTGTTTTAGTGATATTTTATTCGCCTTAAAACTGCCAAAGGCAATATAACTCGCCTTTGGCGAATAAAACTGGCCAAGTATCCTTACGGGTACTTGGCCTTTTCGAGAGCAATTTTTTTAAAACGGTAAGATTTTATATATCCATATAACGATAGGCAGAGTAATTATGCTTGAAAGAGTTGATAAGGTGTATAGTTTTACGGCTAAAGAGCTGTCAGCTCCGAATTTTTCGGAAAAGAGAATAGTCGTTGTAGCGGTGGGACAAGCAGTCGCAATAAGAGAGGTTACTGCAATAGTTTCCGGCACCTTAAATAAATGCATAATTACAGCCATAATAAGCGGGATAATAAAGAGCTTTAACAAGGCTGATTTATAAACCTTCAAGGTTTTAAACGCACTTAAAATGTCACTTTTTATAACAAAAATTCCTGCAATAATCATAGCAAGGGGAGTGTTGATTTGAGCTACATAATCTATTGAAACATATATAGGATTCCAGATAGGTATTTTAAAAAAGAAAATAGGAAGTCCTATTATAATAGAAATAATAACAGGATTTATGCAGTTCTTAAGCGATTGCTTTATGCTTTGCTTTTTGTTTATCAACGAAATACCGTGTGTCCAGGAAAAAAGATTAAAAATAACAAGATAAGCGCTTGAAAAGAAAACACCTGTATTTCCGTAAACTCCCGATATAAGAGGAATTGCCATAAAGCCTGCGTTGGAATACATAGAGGCAAATCTCAGCACACCTACGCTTTCTTTTTTAGAGCTCCAAAAGACAGCGTTTATAAGTATTCCCACAATATGAGCTACAATAGCAAGAGCAAAGGCTATAAGAAGACCTTTTAAAAGCTCGGGGGTAAAATCTGTTATAAAGGCTTTTAATAAAATTGCAGGGTTTACAACATATAAAAGAATATTTGTAAGTTGCTTAACTCCGTTATCATCAACAAGCTTTGTCTTATAAGAAATAATTCCAACAAGCAAAAGCAAAAACATAATGAAAACTCGAATAAAAACGGTAAATGCTAATGTCATTCGGAAGCCTCCGTATGTTCAATTTTATTTTTAGAAAAGATAAGAGGTATCTGAGAAATAATTATTGCAGAAAAAATAAGAATACAGCCTAAAATATTTGAAAAGGTCATACGCTCATTGAGAATAATAATACCTCCGATAGCGCCAAAAACAGATTCGGTGCTGAGCAAAAAAGCGGCGTGAGTAGGATTTGCGTTTTTCTGTCCTACGGTTTGTAAAGTATAGGCTATTCCTACCGACATAAGACCGCCGTATAAAATCGGTATAACAGATGCTTTAATCATTTCAAAATTAGGTTGTTCTAAAATAAAGCTTAAAATAAAGCAGAAAATTCCGCAAAAAGCAAACTGAATACAAGATAATTTTAAAGGGTTTATTTTTTTGGAAAACCTATCTATAACTAAAATATGTAAAGCGTAAAAAACAGTGCTTGATAACACTATAAGGTCGCCTTTTGAAAAAGTGAAGCTTTCATTTACACAAAGCAGATAAAGTCCCGAAACACCGGGGATAATCGCAATCCATGAAAATAAGCCCGATTTGTTCTTGAAAAAAATGCTTAGAATAGGAACAAGAACAAGATAAAGACCTGTTATAAAGCTTGTTTTTCCTGCAGTAGAGTCTTTAATTCCGATTTGCTGTAACGAAGAGGCGATTGCCAGTATAAGTCCACTGATAAATCCAAATAGGATATAATAATAAAACTTTGTTTTTGCTGCTTTGTTTTTGTTTATTATATCAATAATAAGAATAACAGGAATTAAAGATATACTGCCCAAAAGAAACCGCACAGCGTTAAAATAAAATGGGCTCATAGTTTCTGACACTGTTTTCTGTGCAACAAAGGCAAAGCCCCAAATTGCAGCGGCAAGAAGAAATTCGATATTTGCTATTATGTTTTTACTTTTCATTTTTTCAGCCTTTTATGTCTTAAATAATCGGACGGAAAAATTCCGCCCGATTGTTTTTAAATTTACTTACCAAATACAGCTAACAGGAAGCCTGCAGCAACAGCAGAGCCTATAACGCCTGCAACATTGGGTCCCATAGCGTGCATAAGCAAAAAGTTTTTCGGATTTGCTTTTTGTCCTTCTCTGTGAGCAACACGTGCTGCCATAGGTACAGCAGATACACCTGCGGCACCGATAAGAGGATTGATTTTTCCTTTTGTTATAAAGCACATAAGCTTTCCGAATAATACACCGCCTACAGTTGAGAAGGCAAAAGCCACCAAGCCCAAAACAATAATAAGGATAGTATCAAGAGCTAAGAACTTTTCACCAACAGCGGTAGCACCTACAGAAACACCGAGGAATATCGTAACAATATTCATAAGGGCATTTTGCGCTGTATCAGAAAGTCTGTCTGTAACACCGCACTCTTTGAAAAGGTTACCCAGCATAAGCATACCGATAAGAGGGGCTACAGAAGGAAGTAAAAATACGCAGAAAATAGTTATAACAATAGGGAATATGATTTTTTCGGTTTTTGAAACCTTTCGTCCCTCTGTCATAACAATTTCTCTTTCCTTTTTTGTAGTAAGAAGTCGCATAATGGGGGGCTGAATAATAGGGATAAGAGCCATATAAGAATATGCGGCTATTGCAATAGCAGGCAGTATTTCGGGCTTAAGCTTTGATGTGAGATAAATAGCAGTAGGACCGTCAGCACCTCCGATAATTGCAATAGATGCAGCCGCTAAATTGTCAAACCCGAATAGTGTTGCCAATAAAAGAGCTGTGTAAATACCAAGCTGTGCCGCACCGCCTAAAAGCAGACTTGAAGGGCGGGAAAGCAACGGTCCGAAATCAGTCATAGCGCCGACACCCATAAATATAAGCGACGGATAAATTCCCAATTTAACACCTAAATAAAGGAAATCCAACAGTCCGCCTTCGGACAAAATTCTTGAATAATTTATATGTCCTTCCACAGCTTGGAAAAGCTCGGGATGGTAAACGCCCGAGATAGGAAGATTAGCTAAAAGCATACCAAAAGCAATAGGCAAAAGCAGTAACGGCTCAAATTTTTTAACAATGGCAAGATAAATAAGAACAAGAGAAATGATAATCATAGCTCCCGCTTGCCACGTAAGACTTGCAAAACCGGAATCTATCCATAGCTTAGAGAGAACTTCTAAAATAGACATTTTAAATCCTCCCTTAACCTATAACTACGAGAAGGTCGTCTGTATTTACCTGAGCACCTTTAGTAACAGCAATCTGAGTAACTGTACCGTCAACAGGAGCAACGATTTCATTTTCCATTTTCATAGCTTCTATTATAAGAAGCAAATCTCCTGCTTTAACCTTTGCGCCGTTTGAAACAGCAATATTAAGTACAGAGCCTGTCAGAGGAGCAAGTACAGGAGTACCGCTGCCTACATTTACAGGAGCAACAGGTGCTGCGGCAGGTGCAGAGGGAACAGGAGCAGCAGGAGCAACAGCTGCAGGCGCATCTGAAACGCTTAGAAGAGTAGCGCTGCCTTCTTCAACCTCTACTTCATATTTTTTTCCGTTTAAATTAACTATATATTTCATATCTATTACTCCTTAATCTTTTAAAAGCTTAATTGATTTAAATACAAGGCGTGATAGGGGAATACCTGTCTGATCGCTTACTATTGCCATTATAATAGCAGCAGTTTTTTCATCGGTATCCAGAAGCTTAAGCTGACCTGCTGACAAGCCGGTATCAACAACGGGCTGAGAATCCACCGGCTTAATGGGTTTGGCTTCTTCTTTTTGAAAAAGCTGTATAAGCTTAGAAATTGCCATTACAACAAGTGCTATTACAGCAAGAACAACTATAACAAGCAAAAAGCCTATAAGACTTATTAAAAGAATTTGACTGATATCCAAAGCGTTCATTCCTTTACTGTTTGAATTTGAACAGATACTAATCTATTCGTTTTATTGTATAGTTTACTTTGATTTGACGTTTGTTTTCTCTGTTTTCAAAGAATTTCATAGCAACCTCGGGGAATGCAATATAAGAGAGAACATCTTCATCATTCTGAGCGATTCCTTTAAGCTTTTCCTTGGTTTCTTCAAAAGCAGGGGGAAGGGTTTTAGCAAATCTTTCTTCAATAGGCTTTTCGTCGCCTAAAACAAGCTTTATAAGCTCGGGGTTGATTTCTCCGGGAGCTTTGCCGTATTCACCCTTGATATATGCTTTGACCTCTTTACCTACGTTTTTATATCTCTGACCTACAAGTACGTTTGTAGCGGCTTGAACGCCTACCATCTGAGACATAGGAGTTACAAGGGGAGGATATCCCAAATCCTTACGGACTCTGGGGGTTTCTTCAAGAACAAGAGGAAGCTTATCCATAGCGTTCTGAGCTTTAAGCTGAGCAATAAGGTTTGAAAGCATACCTCCTGGAATCTGATAGCTGAGAGCATCGGAATCGGTAGTAAGAACCAACGGGTCTAACTTGCCCTCTTCAAGAAATGCATTTCTTACAGGCTTAACCTTATCGTTAATGCTCTTCAAAACAGCTGTATCAAGACCTGTTTCAAAGCCCATCTGACGTAAAACATAATCAAGAGTTTCGGTACCGGGCTGACTTGTGCCGCCACTCATAGAACAGATAGCAGTATCTATAACATCTACGCCTGCCTCGGCAGCTTTAAGGTATGTCATAGAAGCAAGACCTGTTGTTGAATGAGTGTGAAGAACGATTGGTAATTTTATTGTTTCTTTAAGGGCACTGACAAGGTCATAGGCTTCCTGAGGGCTCATAATTCCTGCCATATCTTTGATGCAGACAGAGGAAACCCCCATATTTTCAAGGTCTTTACCCAATTTAACATATGCTTCAAGATTGTGAATAGGACTTAAGGTATAAACGATAGTACCTTGAGCGTGACCGCCTCTTTTTATTGTTTCATCAACGGAAATTTCAATATTGCGAAGGTCGTTCAACGCATCGAAAATTCTTATAATATCAATACCGTTTTCAATTGCCTTAGCAACAAACATTCTTACCACGTCATCGGGATAATGCTTGTAACCTAAAAGATTTTGACCTCTGAGAAGCATCTGAAGCTTAGGAGTTTTAAGATGTGATTTTATTTTGCGAAGTCTCTCCCAAGGGTCTTCATCAAGATAGCGCAAGCAGGAATCGAAAGTTGCACCGCCCCAACACTCAACAGAATAATAACCTGCTTTTTCAATATCGTCAAGCATCGCTTCGAAATCAGAAAAGGGCATACGGGTTGCAATAAGGGATTGGTTTGCATCTCTTAAAAGAGTTTCAGTAAATTTTATCTGTTTCATTTTTTCGATTTTATCCTCTCTTGAAAAAATACCAAAATTTCAATATATAGTATACCAAAAAATAATAAAATAGTCAATAAATTCAAAAAAACAGCATTAAATTTTTTTATTTTTCTTGACAGAAACGATAAACTATGTATAATCAAAAGTAATAATTTAATAAATATTAGGAGAAAAATATGAATAAAGCATTTAAATTTATTGTTATGATAGGAAGTATCGCAAGCATTATAGCTGCTATTGTTTTGTGCTGTGTTTATATTGAAAAAATTACTGCAGCTGCTTCACTTATTAAAGATAAAATTTTTGAGAAAATATCAAGAAAAAAACTGTCGCAATAGAGTGTTGTTCTTGACGGAGAATTTAAAAATTGTTTGGATTCTTGTTAAGAACCAGCATCGTATTTGTGCGTACAAATGCAGATGGGCAGTAGCCCAAACCCACTAACAGCAGAAAAGAGAAGATTCGTTTATCTGAAATCTTCTCTTTCTTTTTGTCTGTTAAGTGATATGCTGACTGCCGTCAGCGTGATATTTTCACATTGTGAAAGTGATATTAAACCCTATGGGTTTAGTGATATTCTATTCGCCAACAAAACTTGCGAAGCAAATATCACTCGGCTGTAAGCCGAATATCACTGCATAGCAATATCACTCGCCGTAGGCGAATAGAGTTGGCGTAATGTCCATTAAGGACATTACGCCATAGCTTGCGGCAGTTTTTTAGCTATTGAGTTGTTTTGCTTTGTTTAAAAGTGCTTCTTTTTCGTTTTCTATTTCTTTGTCTATAACAAGCTTTAAAAGAAGATTAAGAGTTTGTCCGATTTTTTTGCCTTTGATATTGTTTTCAATAAGGTCATGTCCGTTTATCTTCAGAGCTTTAAGATTTAAACAGTCCTCTTGAGCTACTATTTTTTCAATTAAAGCCTCAATAGTGTCTACATATTTTGACCTATCATCATCTAAAACAGCTTTTGAAAAGCTTTCTGCTCTTTTTAAAGCTAAAATACGCATTGACTGTTCATAGTTATTTTTAGCTAAAAATCGGCGTACATATTTTTCTTCGGGAATAATCTGATAATCGTGGTTTTCTACTATCTGACAAACCAAAGCTTTTGTTTTATTATCTGCTTTAAGCGCATTTAAAGCTTTATTGCAAAGCTCCTTGCTTATTTTGGCGTGGCCGTGAAAATGTCCCGTACCGATTTGGTCCTCTGTGTAGCAAAAGGGCTTTCCTATATCGTGAAAAAAAGCGCTTAGCCTTGAGATTTCATCGGGCGGTGAGTTTTCCACTACGTAAGCGCTGTGTGTGTAAACATCGTAAATATGATGGGGATTATTTTGTAAAAAGCCTATGCTTTCCTTTACCTGAGGGATAATCTCAGCAAATACATCTGAAAATTGTAATAGAATATTTTTAACATTTTTCCCGCATAGAATTTTTTTGAACTCGCTAAAAATTCTTTCGGCAGAAATATTTTTAAGCAGTGGATAGTTTTTTAAAATACTGTCCGCTGTTTTTTTATCTGTTTCAAAACCGAGAGTGCTTGCAAAACGAAGGGCTCTTAAAATTCGCAAAGCATCTTCTTCAAAGCGTTTATCGGGCTCTCCGACACATTTTATAATTTTATTTTCAATGTCCTGTTTTCCGCCGAATAAATCAATAAGCTTTCCGTCAAGACTGTATGCCATAGCATTTATTGTAAAATCCCTGCGACATAAATCGTCCTTTAAATCCAAGGTAAACTCAACGTTTTCGGGACGTCTGTTATTAAGATACTTTCCGTCTATCCGATAGGTAGTTATTTCTACGGGCTTGTTTTCCCATAAAAGAGTAACAGTTCCGTGCTTTATTCCTGTTTCTATAACGGGAACATCGAAAAAAAGCTCTTTGATTTGTTGTGGAAGCGCCTGTGTAGTTATATCGTAATCGTTTGGCTCTTTGCCCATAATCATATCACGAACACAGCCGCCAACTGCATATGCAGGTATATTGTTTTTTTCAAATCTTTGAAGAATAAGCTTTATATATTCAGGAAGATTCATATTGAAAGCTCCTTTAAGGTGTGTTTATTACAGAATATCATAAAAATAGAATAATAACAAGAGTCGTAAAGGTTTTTTAAAACATTGCACTAAATTGCACTTTTGAGAGATAAATTTAGAGTAAAAGAAAGGATGATAAATATGTTAAACAGGCTTTTGATGGCAAAAAAAGCAGTTTGCACAGCAAATCAAAATAAGTTTCGCAGTTATTTTGGAAGTGATATAAAGGCTGAAAACACTCTTGAGGGAGGCTTGAGAAATTATTTTATATTCGGCTCTACTACGCAGGAGCAGGCACCGACTCTTGACAATCCCGCACAGCAAATAGGAGTCAATGACTTTGAAAGTATAATTACAAGCAAAAATTTGCTTCCAAAAGAAGAAATGTACACTAAGGCTTATAATGCCTCACCGACTGTGGTGGAAAAAGTCGAAAAAGACGGCAGAGAGTGTGTATACTTCAAATCAGGCGTAAACTCACCGGTTAACTCATTTACAATTAAATTTAAAGAAAATACACGTTATACCGTAAAAACGACACTTTATTATGAAACGGAAAGGACAAGCGGTTATGGGGTGGTGATGAGAGTCGATTATACAGACGGTACAACAAAATATGTTTCTCCGTCTCTTGCCCGTTACAACACTTGGAATAGCTATACTTTTACGACTCCGCAGAATAAAACTGTCAAAAGAATTTATTATTCATATAATGTAAGTATACCTACGTATATGGATATGAATTCCTGCGCAATATACGAGGGTGTCTATACAAATGATACAATACCTGAATTTACCGAGGGTAAAATCCCCTATATTACAAATATAGATTTAGCAAAAATAGGGCTGTCAGGCATAACAGCTTTACACGGAATTAAGCTTCCGCAGGAGTCACAATTAGTTCCAAGCTATACCGATAATAACAACAATAGATATATTGCTGACTATATAGCTAAACTCGATCAAAGTGTCAGCTTGGTAAGGAATATAGGAATGACAACATATACTGAGTCGTTATTGGAAAACAGACCTCCGCAGTTTGAAAATTTATCACAGTATAATAACGAGGAAAGCTGTGTTTGTTATTTGGTTTCTAATAATCAATGTATTGCAGGGGGAGCAAACACTGTTATTACAAATTATTTTTCTTATACTCCTGTATTTGACAGCACACAGACGCAAACGGGAATATACCCTTTAGATGAACCATATGGATTAAATAGAGATTATATAAGGCTCAGATATGATTTAGGAATAATTTCAAGCACAGATACAAATTTGCAAAAACAGCAAAAATTTCAGCAGTGGCTGATAGAAAAAGCACAGCAGGGAAATCCTCTTACCGTTATGTATGCTGCTAAAAACGCTTATAGTATAGACATAACAGATTCTCAATTAGGACAAGAGCTTGCTAAAATAGATGTTTTTCCAAATTATACAAATATTTATAATACAAATAAGCTTTGGCAATTCGCCTTAATAAAAGTAAAGGAGTAATAAAAAATGAGATATATAATAACACAGGAGGTGTCGGCAAGTGAAACAAATGCTTGTTAAGATAGCAGTTGTCGGTATAGGAGGCACAATAACAGCATATTTCAATGCTCTGCTTGTTCCTGTTGTATTGCTGGCGGCGGTTATGGTAATGGATTACATATCAGGTATTATATCCGCCTGGAAGGATGGTTGCTTGAACAGCCGCATAGGAGTTGTGGGAATAGTAAAAAAGGTTTGTTATCTTTTGGCTATAGGAGTAGCGATTGTTACTGATTTGGTAATATCACAGGCACTTGCAAAAATAGGGGTTGATTTTACAAGCTCGTATTTATTCGGAATAATAGTTACTATATGGTTTGTGGTAAATGAGCTTATTTCAATTCTTGAAAATGTAAATAAAATCGGTGTACCTCTTCCGCCGTTTCTTATAAAGGTGATAAAAAAGCTTAAGGATACGGTGGAAAATACAAATATACAAGAGGAGAAATAGAAAATGGCAAAAAGCGTATATTTATATCCAACAAATCAATTTGGAAATCTTTATGCTTACGGCAATACCAACGAGGGCGAGCAGTGCAATCTGATTGCAGATGTAATTGAGGAAAAGCTTAAAAAATATGATGTAAAGGTATTAAGAACGAAAAAAGAATGGACATCGTATCAAATAGGATGTGAAAAGGTCAATGAGGCAGGAGCCGATTTGTGTATTTGTATTCATACAAACGCAAGCGGTGCAAAAATTCCCACCGCAACCGGTACGGAAACCTATTATAACCCCAATATAGTCGGAGCAAAGGAATGGGCAGCCTTGGTTCAAAATAAAATAAAAGCTCTCAGACCTTCTGTTGACAGAGGTATAAAAGACGGCTCATATCCTACAGGCGCAAATATAGGCTACATAAACAGGATTAAATGTATAAACTGTTTGGTAGAAATGGAATTTCACGATGTTTATGAAACTGCAAAATGGATATATGAGAATAATCAAAAGCTTGCGCAGGCAATTACCGAAGCAATAGTAGAGCAGTTAAAGCTTGAAGCTAAACAGGAAAACACCTTTAAAGAAGGGGACAAAGTGAAAATAAAAAAGAACAGTAAATACGTTACGGGAGAAACGCCTTCTTCCTGGGTTTTTGATGAAACCTTTAAAATATCAAAAGCATTTGAAGATTATGCGGCATTAAGCGGTTTGGACAGCGATATAATAATCGGACTTATGTTTTATGAAAATTTAATGAAAACAAATGATACTGAAACCCAAAAAACATATCTGACAGTCAGCACGCTTCTTTTACCTTTATGGCTTTGCGGAGGCTGGAACGGAAGTAAGCCCACTAAAAATATTGTGAAAATGCCAAAAGGCTCAAGGGTTGAATTGATAGAAAAAACAAACACTAAATGGTATAAAGTAAAGTATAGCGGGATTATAGGCTATGCAAGTGCAAAATATCTTAAATGATAAAAACACAGCTGTAAAAAACATTTCGTTTTTTACAGCTGTTTTAAAACTATATAACAGTTATAAGCTCAGATTTATCTTTTCTTTTTTTATCACGCAATACATCATCTTCTGCGGCATATCCTAATGTAATAACCAATCGTACAGGATTATCAATATCGCAAAACTTACGGATTTTCTTATCGTCAAACCACCCTAAAATACAGGTGCTTAAGCCTTGAGCAGTTGCTTCTGCTGTTAAATATGCAGTGGCAATACCAATATCAATGGAGCGATAATCATTACCTGTAACTTTAGAGCTTAGTGCGGCAGTTCTGACATAGGGCATTTCTGAAATAACAATAAGCACAGGCGCTTTATCGGCAAATTTATTCATACCCATATCCATAGTAGCAGCAGCTACCTGTTTAGCAATCTGACCTTGACAAACAGTAAAATGATACGGTTGACCGTTGCAGGCAGAGGGAGCAAGCCTTCCTGCCTCAAGAATGGCATCAAGCTTTTCCTGTTCCACAGGCTTAGAGCTGTCATAGCTGCGGCAGGATTGACGTAATTTAGCTATTTCAGAAAAATTCATATAAAATCCTCCTTAATCTAATTTAATTATACATTACTATATGCTTTAATTCAACTGTGATATTCAATTTTGTTCTTTTATTTGCTCTTTTTTTATAAGGGGATATCGCACTAAAGAAAATCCGTCTAAATTTTCTTTATGCATATTTACTGCCGTAATCTGATGGTTTTCGTAGGTTGTATAATAATAAATTCCTTTGTCGGCATTGCAGCAGGAGGTGTAAATGGTTATTTCAAAATTTGAATTGCCAACATCACAACAGCCTCTTTGCTGTTGTACAGAGGATAAAATATGAAAAAATTGATTTACACTGTCCTCTTCCGAGTTGTCGGAAACTGAATTCATTTTAACAAAAGAGGCTCTGACAAAACGGGATTGAGAAGATAAATCACCGGGAAGTCCCAATGCACCCATACCACGACTGTACTGCTGTAATGACAGCTTATGAGAAAAATTGTTTTGAGGGTCTTTTGGCGATAAATGCATATAATTGTTTAATTGGAACAGCTGTTCGTTAAAAGGGGGATTGTTTGTCAATACACCTACAGGGTTTTGATAAATTTTTATACCTTCTTTTACAGCTTCAACAGTTATAGCTTCGTTTTTATCGGATATAAGCCAATGAAGCTGTGCCAAAGGCAGTTTGTTACTGAAAGGTGTATTTACAAGATTTATTTTTTCTAATAAGGCTTTAACTTCATTTATACAGGAACACTGTGAGAGAATAAAAGGAATAAATTCAAAAGGGGCAATATTATCTCTGTTTTCCTTTTCAGAAGGATAAAAGGCGCTTCCTACAAAATTTAGTCCCGCCATAGCAAGTCCTTTTTCATTGATGGCATCGTAATAAAGGGGATAAGAGTCCTTAACATAGGCAACTCCTATCAATGCATAGTGATTTTTAATAGTCTGTATATGCTTAAATTTAAAGGGATAATTGCGAGGTGTTATTGTAATTTCTTCAAAATAGGAAAAGTCGTAATCTAAAGTTCTTCCAAAATAAAAGTCCTTTGTTTTATAATTTATTGCCGTACACATATTTTTTTCTCCTGAAAAATAAAGTTTTTTATTTTATATTTTTCACAGGAGAAAAATTTATTATTCAAAGAGGCTGTAAAAAACGAAAGTTTTTTACAGCCTCTTTTGGTTAGGGGATAGGAAAAAATGTGCAGAATCTGTCAATTTCGCGACGACAAAGCCTTGTCGTCGGTTACCCGACGGTGTACAGAGGTACTCCGAGGGCGAAATTGGCAGATAGCATGAAACGTATATTTATTAAAAGTATTAGCAAAAAGATGTTTTTCTATTAATTTTGCTCTTTCTTTCATTAAATGATGGTATACGGTTACTTTATTTACTTGTTTTATGCGCTCTGCGCTTTTTTTACAGCCCCTAATTTTCGTATTTTGAAATGTGGTCAGTTATAGCTTTTGCTTTCATAGACCAATCGTTTTCAAGAGCCTCTTTATCAAGCAGAGCAATATACTCTTCGTTGTTTTTAAGGCTTAAAGCCTCTTCAAGCTTATTCATAAAATCGTCGTGATTTTCGCCTATGAGAATGCTTTTGTATTTGTAGCATTCGTTCATAGCAGTTGTAACAATAGGCTTGTTAAGAGCCATATATTCAAACACCTTAACAGGACTTGTAGCTCTTGTTATACTGTTGATTTTAAAAGGAATGGTAAGAACATCGCAACGTCTTGCGTAGTTTTTAAGAACCTTATAATCTCTTGGACCTAAGAAATAAATATTGCTTTCGTCATTTAAATTTTCATCATAGGACTCGTCATATTTAATTCCGAAAAGAATAATTGAATATTTATCAGTAGCAGCTATTTTTTTAATAAGGTCATAATCAAACCATTTTGCCAAAGCGCCGTAGTAGCAAATTACGGGCTTGCCTTTGTTTATAATTTCTTCAAATTCGTTTTCAAATACGTAATCCTCGTCAAAACTTTGGAAAAATGAATAGTCAACTCCGTTTGAAGAGAAAATAAGGTTTTCTTCGCCTCTGTGAGCAATAACATCTTGCTTTAAAAGCTCGGCAGTTACTACAACGTAAACATTCTTGTTTTCCATAGCATAATTGTATTTATCAATTATATTCTGAGGGATTTCTTTTGTGCCTGCAAGCTCGGGAGAAATATCGTCAATATACTCATAAATAAAGCTAAAGCCTTCTTTTATGTAGTTTTCAATGCTCTCAACTGTAAGCTTCCAGTCGGTTGAATAAAGCTGAATATATTTTGGCTTATTTATTTTTTTCAGCTCATCCATCAAAATACGGTTTAACAGAATATTGTTGTAATTTATGAGATAAAGATTATCCTTAAACTTTTTAACAGTCTTAACCTTGTCGGTCATAGTGGTAACCTCGTAAAGCACCAGACAACCGTTTTTTACAAGATTATTTGCAATATGCTGAGGTCTTTGAAAAAGGGGAACATTATATCCAAAGCTGCTTCTCCAAAGAACAATTCGCTCAATATCCGAAGAGTTGAGTATCTCACGAAGCATCACACGGTATTTCTTAGGGTTGAAGAACACCGCAAAGCTGATTTTATTGAGATAGTTAGCTACTATATAAGCGTATAATTTTTTCATAAAGCCTATAAATCCGTATTTCTTATAGACATTTACAAGCTTGGAAATTTTCTCTTTCATATAGTAGTAGCTCCTTAATTATTTGCTGAATTTTTCTATAATGGCATCAACTATTCGTTCGCTTGCATGTCCGTCGCCGTAAGGGTTTGAAGCCTTGCTCATACGGTCATATTCTGCTGTGTCGGTAAGCAAACGAATTGTTTCGTTGTAAATAACATCGCTGTTTGTACCTACAAGCTTTAAAGTACCTGCAGCAATACCTTCGGGACGTTCGGTGGTATCACGAAGGACTAAAACGGGCTTACCTAAAGAGGGAGCCTCTTCCTGAATTCCACCGCTGTCGGTAAGTATAATATGCGCTTGGTTTTGGAAGTTGTGGAAATCAAATACCTCTAAAGGCTCGATAAGCTTAACACGGTCGCAGTCACCGAAAATTTCATCTGCAGCGGCACGTACTAAGGGGTTTTTATGAATGGGGTATATTACCTTATATCCCGGCACCTCGTCAAGAACTCTACGGATACCGCGGAATATATTTCTCATAGGCTCACCTAAGTTCTCTCTGCGGTGCGCTGTGAGAAGTATCATTTTATCCCCGTCAAGCCATTCAAGCTCGGGATGAGAGTAGTTTTCATCTACAGTTGTACTCATAGCATCTATAACAGTGTTACCTGTAACATAGATTTTCTCTTCGGGAATGTTTTCTTTTAAAAGGTTGTCACGGCTTAAATCTGTAGGAGCAAAGAACATATCAGTCATACAGTCAACCATCTGACGATTCATTTCCTCGGGATAGGGAGAATACTTGTCATAGGTACGAAGACCTGCTTCAACGTGTCCTATAGCTACCTGATTGTAGAAAGCGGCAAGACCGCCCGCAAAGGTTGTAGAGGTGTCCCCGTGAACAAGCACAATATCAGGCTTAGCTTCTTTAATGACAGCATCTACGCCCGATAATGCGCCTATAGTGATATCCGAAAGTGTCTGACCCTGTTTCATCATATTAAGGTCATAATCAGGGGTTATTTTAAAGGTTTCAAGAACCTGGTCAAGCATTTCTCTGTGCTGTGCGGTAACACAAACGATGCTTTCAATCTCTTCTCTTTTTTCAAGTTCTTTAACAAGAGGCGCCATTTTGATAGCCTCAGGACGAGTGCCAAAAATACTCATTACTTTTATTTTCATAATTTTCTCCTTTGTTATTAGCCGATTTTTTCAGCTAATTCCTTTGCCTTAAGCATTGAATCTTCCATTGAATTATAAATCCAAGCACCGTATCTGCCTATTGTATAAACATTATTTTCAGCAAAATCGGCTTTAAGGGTATCAAGCTTTTTGTTAGTTTTAGTATTAATGTGAACATAAGCTGGGTCCATAATTATTGAGCAATATTCAACTAATTCTGTTAAATCGTCGGTTATGCCGATTTTCTTAAGGTTTTCTAAGGTAAGTTTCAGTTGCTTTTCAATATCTGAGCTTGTGATTTCTGCGTGCTTGTTATATCCGATTTCAATATACATACTTAGATTTTCATTTCCGAGTATATTATTATAAAATCCGCAACGGTAGAAATTACAGCTTTTATCTGCGACATACAGCCAATGCTCTTTAGTGCAAAGAGCAGAAGGCTTATTAAATCCGAGATTAAATACCAATACCTTGTTATAGGACATTTCTTCTATAAGTTCGTTGTATCCACCGGGTAATTCTAAAAACTTATTAAGAGGTATAGTATTGATAAGATATTCATATTCTACAATTTCCCCATTAGAAAGTGTAGCTGTTTTATTTTCAAAATCAATAGATGTTACCTCAGTATTGAGCAAAACTCTTTTGCTGTCAAGCTCATTATAAAGAATATCAATAAAGCTTCCTGCACCGTTTTTAGGATAGAGGAAAGATGCATTGTAAGAATTAACCTCGTGCTTTTTCATATTGCGGATAATAGCTTCTTTATCTGCATATGGGAAAAATCTACCCATAGCATCAACATCAAGCTCTTTAAGGTCAATAGCATAAAGCTTTTCATTATAAGGCTTTAAGAATTTTTCAACAATGGATTTTCCAAACTTGCCGTAAAGCATATCAAGGAAATTATCGTAGTTGTCCTTTTCTTCTTTATTGAATAAATCATAAAGACAGTCGATAAATTCTTCTTTATTTAGCTGATGAATATTTGTCTGGAAGGGAAAATCAATAAATTTGTCATCGTGCACTATTTTTGTGCATTTCTCGTTATAGATAATATCCTCAGCAGGCATTTTATCCAAGAATTTTCTTTTAAACTCTTCGGTATTGAAGTGGAAAAAATGACCCGCATAGTCCCAGACATATTCACCTTTTTTTATAGTACGGCAATAACCGCCAACCTCATTTTCCTTTTCGACAATGAGATAATCACCTTTACAGTAATTTGCAAAGGTAAGGCCAGAGATACCGGCACCGATTATAAGATGTTTAACATATCTGTTTTCCATAAAGTTTCTCCTTTGAGAATAATGTTGCAGTTATTTTTTAAATATTAAAGATGCCACAAATTTAATAAAACGATCACTTTTAACTAATAAACCGTGAGTTTTTCTATGAAGCTTCTTCATTCGTGTTGCAATTAAGGGATTGTTGTAAATTTCAGGATATTTGGAAAGCATTTTTTCAAAAGTATAATATGCCTTGCCGGATTCTAAAAATTGAATCAGAACAACATAATGCGCCACTATCATAGGTAAAATCAGTTTATTCAATACATATGATTTTTTGTATTTTGAAATATCGGAATTATAATAAAAATTGATAAGATTAAATATTACATTTTCATGCTGTTTATAATTGCGCTTGTATGAGTTTTCACTGATAGACTGATCTACTCTGCCTATAAAGTATCTGTAAATATTAAATGGATAGTATGCAATAGTCTTTGCTTTTGCAATTGAGAAAGCATCAAATTCCATATCAATATAAAAACTTTTTTCAGTTAATTTAAAGCTATCTTGAAGAATTTCTTTTCTGAAATTAGCTGTAGCAAGAATAGGTCCCCATTCAACAAAACCATAACCTTCATAACACAAATCGTCAAAGCTATAGTGTTTGGAAGGAATCATAAAAGGATATTGATTTCTTACTATGTGCATATTTTCTACAGCTCTGTCTTCTGAATAATCAGTTACAATAATATCTGCAGATTCTTTTGATAAAATATCAATAAGCTTACATAATTCTTCACTTTCTACCCAATCGTCACCGTCAATAATTCTGATGTATTTACCTTTGCATAGTTTTAAGCCTTCATTGATAGTAGAGCCGTGCCCGCCGTTTTCTTTGTCAAGAATGATAATATTGTTTTTTGAATAACGCTTTTCGAGTTCTTTGGCAACTTCGATTGTATTATCCTTTGAACCGTCGTTTACTATTATTACCTCTATTTTATTTCCGTTTTTATGTTCGAGCATAGTAAATACGCCGTGATACAAATAATCAGAAACATTATATGAAGGGATAATGATACTTAAGATTTTATCTGTTGCAATTTCTTCGGGCTTTTTAGAAACCGCTTCATAATCTGATACAGATTGAATCATTTTTATTTCTTTTGCTATAGTTTGTTCGAAGCAGCATGAATTATAAACTTTATTATGGCACGCTTCAGCAACCTCAGCAAAATAGTCGGGATTGCGATACATTTTTTCTATGAGATCTGCATAAGCAACATAATCCTCAGTATCACACAGAATTCCTTTTTCAGAAGGCAAAAATTCTGCAATAGCATCATTTTGAGATGAAATTATTGCTAAGCCGGACATAGCCGCTTCGCACATGGAAACACCTTGAGCGTCATATCTGGTAGCAAACAGACCAATACCGTTTTCTTTATGCACATTTGAAATTTGCTCATGAGTAAGAAAATGTTGGTGTAATTTTACATTTGAAAAATTCTTTATAGGATCGACAAGAACATCATAGTATTCACCGGTGCCGTAAATGTTGAATTCTAATTCATTGAAAAAATCTCTACGGCTTAATTCAAGAATAGTTCTTATATTTATATCAATAGCGTATTTATTTATATTTTCGAAACGTCTGACAAAAAATATCTTTTTACGCAATTCGGGATCTTTTTTTACAAAATTAAAATTATTTTCATCAACAAAATTCGGGATAACAACGCTGTTGTTAAATTTAATTCCAATCAGTTTTTCGCTATGATTTTTTATCCATTCAGAAACAAATACCCAATGTACATTTGGATAGTTATTATATCTTTCTATAAGCTTATCATTGTCTTTAAATTTGCTAACAAAATTCTCAGTAAGTTTAGTTTCGGGAACAAAATATTGATCTGTCATTTTTGGCCAATCCCAGTATAATGTTTCAGGACCGTGTATCCAAAAATACAGATTGGTTTTTGACATATCGCAAGCATCTAAAACTCGCGCATATTTATCGTCAAAAAAGTGTAATAATATAGTTTTGTATTTCTTTTTTGTCAAAAGCTGACGCAGATAAAAAAAGTTAGTTCTTGTAACATCAATACCTTCAAAATTATAACTGCAGGTGTTGGGGTAATCATGAGCACAAATTAAGTCAAAGCTAATACCTGACTGTTTATATGCTTTTACACGTGAATGAACAAAACCGCCAAAATATTTATTTTCTTCTGTGGGATAACTGGGGGTAATAATTAATGTTTCATTGTTGCTGTTTAATATGTTTTCAAATAAATTGCTGAAATTATCAATAGGAGATTTGGATAAAGTAATATCGGCTTTTTTTATAACAACTTCAGAATTGCGATTGATTTTAATAGAAAACAACATATTTTTTGAATTAACAACATATGTGGAAGAAGAATTAAATGATGTTTCTGATAAAATATTGCGGTCAGTGTTCAATATTTGAAGAATTGCGCCGTTTCCTTTTAATATTTCTCCATGAAAATTAACAAGAATATGCTTATATTTTTTTCTGCTAAATAACTTAGGATAAACTAAAAATCCATGAGTATCTGTAGGATTGATTAGTCTAATTGAATCCTTTTCATGTATAATTTTAATTTTATTGTTTTTAAATTTGATAAGTTTTTTATTTAATAAGTTCAAGAATAACTACCCCTTTATAATCCTAAATATTTTTTATATTCATCACAAACTTCTTTGCCACCGATTTTTTGTACAACGCCGTGTTCAATCCAAACAACAGTATCGCACATCTTTTTGACCTGCTCAAGAGAATGAGATACGAAAAGTACAGTTGTACCTCCGCCTATCATTGAAAGCATTTTAGCTTCACTTTTTGCCTGGAAGGCAATATCCCCGACAGACAGAATTTCGTCAACAATTAAAATCTCAGGCTCTACAATTGTTGCGACACTGAAAGCAAGTCTTGCGACCATACCGGAAGAAAAATTTTGAACCGGAACATCAAGAAAATCGTGAAGCTCTGAAAAATCAACTATTTCTTGAAACTTTGAATCTATAAGGCTTCTCGGATAGCCCATTATTGAGCCGTTAAGATATATATTTTCTCTGGCAGTAAGCTGAGGATCAAAGCCGGCACCAAGCTCTATCATAGGGCAGATGTTGCCATAAGCTTTAACCTCACCCTTAGTTGGCTTCATAACACCTGCAACAACCTTTAAAAGCGTTGATTTTCCTGCGCCGTTTGAGCCGATAAAGCCTATAACTTCGCCTTTTTTTACTTTAAAGCTAATATCTGATAAAGCCCAGAAATCTTTTTTGGGAGGTTTCTCTCTTTTGCTGAAAATATCAACAAACCATTGTTTAAAGGAAAACCCTTTTTCTATACCGAGATTAAAGCGCATAGAGACATTGTCAACTTCAATCATATTTTCAATATTATCCATTTTTGTCTCCTTATCCCTGAAAATAATTTATTTTAATTATAAAAATATTATTTAATCTTTTAAAATACCGTCAATAATATTTTTGAATTCTTCCTCTTTAAAGCTCGGATTTTTAAGGGGAGAAGAAAAGCTGATTTCGGTATTTTCTGTAATTTCTGATAATAATACAGTATTATAGCTTTCGAAAATATCATTCAAATACTTGATTTTATTGTGATAGTGCGGATGGCAATCATAGCATATGTTAAAAGCTTTTTTATTTAATATTCCGCTTATAAGCATACCGTGATAGCGCATATTAATTATAAAATCCAGTTGATTTATTGTATTGACGAGCATATTCAGATCGTTAGTATAGTCGCAAATTGAAACAACGTTATTATAGCTATTGCTTTGTGTTAAAGTCTTAAAATAATTTTTATCTAAATTAACATAGTTGTAAAAGGGGATAAGTACGATTTCTAATTTTGACTTATCTGAAAACTTTTCGCAAAGCTTTGATATAATTATGTTAAAGATGTTTTCGGTATTAGGGTAGCATATCCAAATAATACCCACTTTAACGGTGTCATTGTTATTTTGTTGCGGCGCAGGTAATGATGACCAAATTTTATTATAGAAAACAGGATCATTTAATAGGATTATATTGGTGATACCAAGAGATTTGAGCTTTTCTAAGGAATAAATGTCACGTATGGTAAAAGCAACACTTTTTTCGCAAACGGTTTTTAATTTGTTTATATAGTTAGCGTTAGTAAGCTCTTTATTTGAGCTGAGGCCTAAAGCGAATACTCTTTTTTCGCAAGCAATAAAACGCAAGCTTAAATCAACAAGCATATTATTTAAAGCAGTTGATTTATCATCGTAGAATCCGTCGTCAATTAATGCGCCGCCGCCCCAAACCAATGTATCAAACTCCTGAGCTAATATGTTGTAATCGAATTTAGATTTAGGATAGTGCAAAATATTAACTGCGGGCAAATGAGAATAGTCATATCCTTCGTTATCACACAATAGCACAGTAACATCGGACAATCTTTCTTTCGGAAAATAAGATAAAATAGTCTGAAGCATAAGCTCATCGCCTAAATTATCAGCACCGTAAAAACCAACTAATAATATTCGCTTGGATTTTAGTTTACTAAGCTCTAAATACATTAATTCATGATTGACATATTGGTTTTCTTTCTTAAGACTGTTAGCCGTATTAATAATTGTATTAATATTTGCATTAGCAATATTTAAATTTTCTTCTAATCTTTTAGTTTTTTCAATATTTTCATTAAGTCTGGCGGTAAGCTCAGCAATAGTTGCTTGTTGCTGATTGAATAATTGATTTTGGTTTTCGGTTATTATATTAACACGGCCATCGAAAAAAGATTTAATTTTTTTCTTTATCAGAAAAATCACTCACCTGTTCTTTTTGATTAAATGGGAGATTATACATAATAAATAAATTTATCCTGTTTTTTCTTGAAAATAAACACGCCTAAGAATAAGAATACCAATGCGAATGCCATACAGTAAATCCAGGCATTAATTCCAGGAACGGTATGATAAAGCATAATTTGTCTTGCAAAATAAGTAAACCAATACATAGGATTAAGCTTAAAGAAGAAAAGTAAAACGGGATTATCAATTATTGCAATATCGTACATAATAGGAGTAAGGTATGTCCAAAGAGAGATAACTATACCGTAAATATAGAACATATCACGCAAAAATACCGAAACGGTAGCAAGAATCATACTGAAGCCTAAAGTGAATAAAAACAGGCATACGTATACGTAGGGGAGTAAAAGATGATACCAGTTGATGCCTGTGCCTGTTGCCAATAAAATGATGTAAAGAGGAATTTGACTTAACAAAAAGTTAATTCCGACAAAAATACATTTTGAAAGAGGGAAGATGTATTTAGGCATATAAACCTTGTTGATAAGACTAAAGTTTGCAACTACACTGCTCATAGAGAGGTTTGAAGCTTCACTGAAATAGTTGAATATAACAAGACCGCTCATAAGATATGCAAGATAGTTGACACCGGGAGTTGTAAATTTAAAAACGTTTGTAAAAACAAGTGCCATAACCGCCATTGTGAGAAGAGGGTACAAAAGACTCCACAAAACGCCTAAAACACTTCTTTTATATTTAACTTTAAAATCACGGGAAACCAACTGCTTAAGCAAGAAGTTGTATTTTTTCCAAACATATTTGATATTATTAAACACTTATTAAAACCACCTTTTTGACTAAGGTATTTATATATTATTAAAGTATACCATAAATATCCTGTTATATCAAGTCAAATTTACAAAAACAGCAGTGTGAAGGCGTACACCTTCACACTGCTGTTAAAATATATTTACAAGTTTTTTTGACGCACAGGCTAAATTTTTAATGCCGTCAAATACGTTTTCTTTTGTATAAGCTTTTAAATAACCGTAGGCTTCAAGAGTTAAATAGCCTTTATAACCGATTTTTTTAAGGCTGTTTACCATAGCAATAAAGTCGATATCCATAGAAAAAGGAATTTGATGACAATCGTGCCATTTGTCATTATCGTGAATATGCAGTGCTTCAAGACGGGAGCCTAAAGCTTCAATCATCTCTGTACAGGAGGTGTTAAGACCTCGCATTTCAGAATGTCCGATATCAAGGCAGGCAACAAAAGAGCTGTCATTTACTATCTCTAAAAGAGAATTAAAGCTGTCAGGAGTGGCGCAAGCGGCAAAGGAAGCTTGGTCTTTTTCGTTGTCCCATTTCCACATATTTTCAGTGGCAATTTTGACATTATGCTCCTTTGCAAAGGGGAGAAGCTCGAGATACATCTCTGCGCTTTCTTCAATAGGGGAATGGTTTTTAGGGTGTATAACGCAAATTTTCGCCCCCGCCTCCGCAGTACATTCAATAGCACGTTTTAGATATGAGCAAATTTGATTTACATAAGTGGGATAAGGGGCGTGGGCCTGATTGCAGACAATGCCGTTGTCAAGTCCGATTTGTTTCAGCTTTCTTGCAAAAGCTAAATAATTATCACTTGCCAAAGGGTGATTGCTTTCTAAAAGAAGCTTTGATGAGGAGTCGTATCGGCACATATCAAACATAGAGAAATCCCATGCATCAAAGCCTGCTTTAGCAATATATTCAATAGCTTTTTCTTCGCCGACAATTTTAGAGGCAGAATTTATTTCAGTTGAAATTTTCATAGTAACACCTTTAAATAAAAAATAGCTTTGCCGCAAAAGTCATAATTAAAAGAAAGATAATATTAATAACAGTAAACATAATAAAATAGTGTTTGCTGTGTCCGGGATATAAAATACGGTATTCGCTGAAAGTGATAAGACTGGCAAGAGATGCAATAATAGTACCCGTACCGCCTATGTTAACGCCTAAAAGTAAAGAGGGATAATCTGTAGTGAAACGGGAGAGCAATATAGCCGACGGAACGTTGCTGATAAACTGACAGGATAGAATTGATACCAATAGAGTATCTTTTTGCAAAAGTGAAGAAATGAAAATATCAACTGCTTCAATTCGGGATAAATTACCTGCAAAAATAAAGAAAAAGAAAAAAGTACCAAGCAGCGAATAATCCACCATCAACAATGATTCCCGGTCAACAAAAAACAGTATAACAGGAATTATAATAAGACCGAGTAAAAAAGGAATAACACGAAATACAATGAGAATTGAAATTAAAAACAAAACTAAATACAATACGGTTTTTTTAATATTCAGCTTTTCGGAAAAAGTGTCATTAATACTGAATTTTATGGGCTTTATGGGAATACAAGCAAGTAAAAGCAGGAAAATAGCCAATAAAAAGGGGAACAGCATAATTTTACAAAATTCGCCGGTAGGGATATGAAAATAGGAATACAAATATAAATTTTGAGGATTTCCAAAGGGCGTCAGCATTCCTCCGAGGTTGGCGGATATATTTTGCAAAATAAAAAGATATGCCATATATTTTGTCTTATTTGTAACGGACAAGGCAAAATAACCTAAGGGCAAAAAGGTAATAAGAGCCATATCGTTGGCAATAACCATAGAGCCTATAAAGGTTATGACAATAAGCAAAATAAATAAGGAACGCAAATTGCCTGCAAAAGCAACAAGCTTGCGGGCAAGTATAGTGAAAAATTTAATATTGCGAAGCGCACACACTACAGCTAAAGTCAGAAAAAGACATGCAAGAGTTTTCCAATCAAAATAGGACAGATATTGTGCGTCGGGTGTAACAAAAAAAGAAGTTACAAGCGCCGCCAAAGCTGAAATTAAAAAAACAAAATTGCTTTTTATAAATTTAATTGTTTTATTTTTTATCTTTATTTTATCCATAAATCATCGCCTGAAAGAAATTTGTTGAGTTTAAATGTCAGGATTTCTTACGTATTATGAAATAGCTTATCCAATACACTACCAGAATGAAGCAAACGTTAGCACCGAGAATAGAAGCAAGCTCGGATTTGTTTAAAATTTGTAAAATTATAATAGCAATACAAGCTACCATTACGTATATCATAAAGGAGATGCTTTTAGCTTTGTTTGCAATTGCGATATTACGCTCATCGTTTTCTGCAATTTGTTGCTTTTTAATTGTTTCTTCATTTTTGGTAATTAAAAAATAATTTCTCATACGAACAATGCCGATAACAACAAGAGCAAAGCCAAAAGAGGAGAGAAAATCATTTTGAGTATTGATTATATTGAAAACAATAATCATACATAAGCCTAAAACAATATAGCTTATAGCAATAAATAATCTGATTTTTAATTTTTTTCTGAAATCCATAATTAATCCTCCGTAAAAATAAATACATCTTCTATTTTCATAGAAAAGTATTTTGAAATTTTAAAAGCAAGCTGTAAAGATGCGTTGTATTTGCCGTTTTCTAAAGAAATAATGGTCTGTCGGGTAACACCAACAGCACTTGCCAAATCGTCTTGAGTAACATTTTTATTTTTTCGCAATTCTTTTATTTTGTTATCCAAGAAATCACCTCCGTAAAAAGTAAAGTATACTTTACTTTAGCATTATATATGAAAAATAATTAAATGTCAAGTATATTTTACATTTTGATATGAGAAAAGGGATGTATAAAACTTTTTTACATCCCTTTGTATATTTTAGTTGCAAACGGAGTTTACAGCATCAATGATTTTTGATGTTTTTTCAAAATCAAAATCCATAAAAGGTATCGCTAAAACAGGCACTCCGGTAAGAACTCTCAACCAGGTGGCTGCTGCCGCATATCTGCCGTAATCTAATGATAAATGAAAGCCGTCACGGCATAAAGACAAAGCACCGTTTTGATAGTCAAATTCAGGAAGATTTTCTCTTATATGCTGAATTACTTTGCCAACGGGAATTATTTCAGCATTAATACTGTCAGCCATTTGAGTAGCTGTAGCTGTTATTTTATCAAACATTATTTTCTGATTGCTTTCATAGCTGACAAAACCGCCGTGGTCTGAATCTGTTTCATAAGCCCAGGTCTGATGAAATAAAATTTTTGTAAAAGGGCAAAGCTCTCTGATGTAAGATGATAAATTCTTAAGATACGGCTTATAAGTTTCAGGAATACCGCTGAAATGACTTGCCTGTTGTAAGGTAATAACATCCCAATTTTCCAATTTGATAGCCTGTAAAATGCTTATTTTTTCTCCTGTTTGATTGCCGTTTTTCTCTAAATCATAAAAAGCGTTGTTGTTAACTGCATTGTTCCAATGAGTTTCGAGGTCACAGCCGCCGATATAAAGATTTACTGTTTCTATTTCAAAGCCTTGTTGCTTTGCTAATTGATGAAGCCATTGATGAGCATCCTGCGAAAAACTGTTTCCTATAGATAATATTTTCATATTTTCACCGTATTAAATTGATTCTTTTTATTTTTAACTACAATTTCATGGGCAACAAACATTGTTATCAGAAGCATAAGCTGATATATAGGGAGAAGTGAAATAGAAATATAATCAGCTATCACACCGAATATAGGAGGCATTATTAAAAATCCTGTATAGGCAAATGCCATTTCCACACCAATTATTGCCTGAGATTTGTCTTTGCCGAATACATCAGGTGTCATATGTATAATACAAGGATATATAGGTGCGCAGCCAAACCCGATAACGATAAAGCCTATTAGTGCAAACAGCGAGTTGAAGGGAATAAGAAGAAGTATAATTCCTGCGGTTATAATTACAATTCCCGTTCTGATTAAAGTTTTATCTTGAAATTTCATAGCAAGAAAACCGTTAATCAATCTGCCGACTGTAAGCCCGATATATGACATACTTGCAAGCCACGCCGCCGTTTCAGGTAAAATTGACCATTTCTGAACAAGATAGCTGCTTGTCCAAAGAGATGTGGTGAGCTCTAATGAGCAGGAGCAAAAGAAAGTCAAAAAACAAGGAATAGTACTTTTCATAGTAAATATTTCTTTAAATGAAAGAGCTTTTGATGCTAAAGCATTTTCATTATTTTCTTTGCTTTCTGTACCTTTTTTCCATATAGGTAAACTCGTAAAAACAAAAACTGACAGTATTGCCTGAATGACAGCAACAATCAAATAGCCATAGTTCCAGCTGTTTAATTTCACAAGGGAAAAACTCATAATATAGGGACTTATTGAAGCGCCTAAGCCCCACATACAGTGAAGCCAACTCATATGCTGAGCTTTGTAGTGTAAAGCTACATAGTTGTTTAATATGGAATCAACACCGCCCGCACCGAGACCGTAAGGTATAGCCCACAAAATCAGCATACAAAATTGATTGCTTATGGAAAATCCGAATAGGCCAAGCGCTGTTAAAGCTATACTTACAGCGGTAACATTTCCTGCGCCGAATTTATGTAACAGTTTACCGCTGTAAAGACTTGACAGTATTGTTCCAATAAAAATAACCATTGATATAATACCTGCAAAGGATACAGGAACATTTATTTCTAAATGTAATACAGGCCAGGCTGAACCCAATAGTGAATCGGGCAAACCAAGACTTATAAAACAAACATATATAAGCGCTAACAATAAGCTTCCCATAGATTATTAACCTCAGTTTCTTCACATTTTAATATCAAAGCTCTGATTTGCTGTTTCAACAAAAAAGAGCTAATTGGTTATTGATGAAGTCAGGGGTCCAATACCCCAGCCAACTCAATGACCTAAGCTCTGTATTATTGTACGAAAAATAAATAAAAATGTCAATATATTAAATATTCAATTCAATATGCAGTCCGAAATGGTCAGAGGGATATTTCCCGTCAATTGTATCGGTAATTATTGTTTGATTAACAGGTATTATATTTTCGTCAATAAAGCAATAATCAATATGCTCAGATTCAACTGTATCAGGATCATAGCCGTGATAGGTAGTACGTAAATCGTTTGCAGTCAATGCATTTACATCTCTGAAATTTTTAATCATTTGTGTATATCCTGCACTGTCGGGAGTCATATTGAAATCTCCGACAATAAGGGTTTGAAGGTCTGATATTTTTTTAGCGTAATCAAAAATTAAATTTGCACTTTTAATTTGACCACTATCGCCAAAGCCGAAATGAGTATTCATAAAGGTAAACTCTTTACCGCTTTTTTTATCCTTTAAAATAACGTATACGCACATACGGTAACAATTATATAATTCATCCCATCCACGTGATTCTACCTCAGGCGTATCGGAAAGCCAGAAATATCCCGTTTTTAATAGAGAGAATTTGTCCTTGCGCCATAATATAGGAGAAGCTTCGATATCTGTTGTAAGATTACGATATTTTAAAAACATATCGTATTCGTTACCGTAATATTTCTTTATATAAGGTTCCCAAGCGGGTCTGTACTCCTGAAAACCAATTATATCTGCACTATAACGTGAAGTGACCTCCAAAAGCCTTGGAGCACGTTCAGCAATAGAGTTTTGATTTATATCGTCACAGCATCGAATATTAAAGCTTATAACATCAAGTTTCATAAATATCATTCCTTTTAAGATTATTTTAAAGAAAATAAACAAAAAGGTCAAGTTCTTTTGTTGTTAAAAGTTTTTTATATATTGAATTTTGTTTTAAAAAAGATATAATAGAAAAAACGTACTGATTGTACGTTTTTTTGTTGTGATAACAATAAAGCTATTAAATATTCTTCGTGTCAGGCGAGGCAGGATTTCATTTTTAAATAGCAGTGGTTGTATTGTTTGTTTTTTTCTGTTTTCCGCTACCCATAAATCCTACAATTGTAATCGGAAGTCCAAAGAACAGATATACAGGAAAAGAAATTGTACCAATCAAATAGAGTATAGCAGCAAGCTTGGATGTACTGCTTTTTTTGCCTGCATAGGCAATCCAATCGATTAAGCATCCAATAATAAATGCAATAATATGTATACAGAGCAATACCAAGATTACATAAAGAACTGTTGCTACGGTAGAATTCATACCAAGAATGTTAAATGCTAATTCAAAGTATGCGCCAATGGCATCTATAAAATCAGCACCGCCTGCAAGGGCAGGATTCATTAGTCTTGACTCAGGGTATTGGTCGCACTTAAAGGCAATCACGCCCGATAAAGCCTGTATTTTACCTATTTTGCCATCCTTTATCCAGCTGAGCGCCTTTTGCATTGAGGGGACAAAACGGGTCCACATAGCCTCCATAAGAAACAAACCTTGACTTTTGGCTAATTCAAAAAGCTCACAGGCATCTTTCTGTGTCAATACCATCGGCTTTTCGCATAATACGTTTTTACCGTTTTCAAGACAAGCCTTTATATTTTCATAGTGAAAATTGTGAGTTGTAGCAATATATACTATATCAATATCATCACTTGCTAAAAGACTTTCATAGCTGCAAAAGCGGGGATGTTATTTTTCAGCGCAAAACTTTCTGCCTTTTCTATCGTTTTACTTGCTACAGCTACTGTTTCAGCAGTGTCTGTAAGCTTTACTGCACGTGCAAAATGCTCCGCAATTGCGCCTGCACCCATTATTCCAAATCTGATTTTAGACATTTTTATTCTCCTGAAAATTATTAAAGGGATATAATCTTATCTGTATGAGGATTAGCGTCGTTTACCACAGTAAACACTATTTATGCGAAGTTATAGATTTTTAATTTCTTCTTCTGACATTTCAATATATCTATTATCTACAAACATAGTTTCGGTTGTATCTTGTAGCTTTGATATAAGTTTTCTTGTATCAATATCAAATTGCAAGTGTTCATTTTCGCCATAGCTATTTCTTGCCACACAAATAAATTCTCCGGTGTCCCAATTTATATCAAAGCATGTGACAATTTTCGTACCGTCAGTAACATCAAAAAAACATTCTTGATTATCAATAATTGATTCATATATAAATTGAAACAAAGCGTCCTTGCTGATTTTTATAATTCTGTATTTTCCTTCGGGAATGTTTTTTTCTTTTTTCTTGAAAATTGACATTATTTCACCGCCTTTTAAGCCTTACACAGATTTAGCTCTTGTGTTTCCAACCACACTCATTATTGATAAAATCAGGTAACGATTCTATATAATCCAGGTCATCATCATAAAACACCATATACACAATTTCGTTTTCTTCATCATTTGTGGCTATTAAAATAACTCTTTTTGGATAATAAAGTTCATATTCCTCTATGGATAAAGCACGGAAAAGGTAACCGTTTATTTTTGCTGTGGGTTCACAAGTATATTCGTCAACACTCATTGGATCGTTTTGAAAAGTATACGTTGTATCTAATAAGGCTTTCTGCGACATATACATATTCTCATCATATTTGCAAATTAAAGTGTAAACATCACAGGAGAAAATCATCTGGGAGGAAAAATAGTTATAATAATCAATTTTAATGGGTTGAGCTATTTCGGATAATGATGGCATTACAGTATCTTTATCTTTAACATAAGCGAAATAACCTTGATAGAACGTTTTAGGTTGGAAAAGGTCGCAAGAGCAGATAGAAAGATTGCAGAAAGCAGCATTATAATAAATGCCAATGCGAAATAGGCGTTAAATAAAAAGTTAGCAAATAACAATTTGACACCAAAGGCAATAACAACAAATGGAACAACCACCGAAAAGACAAACGCTAAAATTCGTGATTTTGTGAAACGTTTTGCTGTATCCATAGTGCTCCTCCATTTTTAAATTTTATTGTATTATAAAATGACTAAATTTTGGAAATGCCACTAATCAAAATCAATATCTAAATTGTATATTCCGTACCCATTATCGTTTTTTACAATTTCAATTTCCGCTTCGATAATTTTATCGGAAACCGCTATTTTCATTTTCAAACTGTATGTAGAACCACCAACCGAACTATCATACCATGACGATTTAAATCCGGTATATTTTTCAATATTTATGCTTGCAAAATCAACATCGTTTTCATTTTCCAAGGCTTCAAAAAACTCTTGGAGGTCTGCAGGGCGTTTGGGATGCAAAAATTCTTCTGCCGCCTCATAATCTTCAGCCTCTATTTTTTCAAAAAATCCATTTATATGAGATTTTGCTTCATCGCCTGAAATGCCGCCGGAACAAGCAGAAAGCACAAAAACACACATAAAGGCTAAAAATATACTCATAAGTTTTTTCATCTTATCACCGCCTTTGATTAATTATAGCATAAAACAATAGATTAAACAAGATAGATTACTCTTTCGGTCGGTCGAATCCATCTTGACGGAGATTTTGGTGATATTTCGCCGTTGGCGGAATAAAAAAATCACACCACAGGTGTGGATGTAATCAATGCGAAGCATTGTATGTAATTGCAACGAAAAGTTGCGTATGTAATCAAGCCGAAGAGGGAACAATATACAAGGCTAACACCTTGATGACATACAGTTTGCAAAGCAAACTGATTACATTCCGCTATCGCGGATTACATACCAATCCTTCGGCTTGGATAAATAAAAACAGCACCCGATTTGGTGCTGTTTTTATTTGGCTGTTCCGAACCATTATGATGCCACATATGCAAAATCAGAAATTAATTCATCGGTTTTTTTATTATATAATTTTCCGTCTTTTGAATAAAAGTTTTTATTCTCATCGGAACAGTTTATATTTACAACCGAATGATAAAATGTGATACTGCCGTCATCATTGATGTGCGGATAATATTTATCCATAACAACATATTCAATTATCTCAATATTTTCTCCGATATTTAAATTGAATACAATATCTTCTACCACATAATCCTCAGAAATATCAAATTCATCGATATTGCCACCAAATACAGCATTGTATTCACTTTCTTCCGGTGCGTTCATATATAAATCAGCAAGATTAATAGAAAAAGGTGTAGGAACTCCGCGCCCATAATATCCACCCATTCGTTTAATAGGTATGCCGTTATAATCATCGGGAATTGTAATTTCTAAGTTTTCAGTATATTCCGTACAGTTATATCCGCCAACAAAGCAACAGTTTGCAGTTTTATTTACGGCAATATAAAACCCGTCTATTTCTGTATAATCAGAGTAAAGCAAGGAAGTTTCTTCCAAAACGCAACCCGAAAAACAAAGCGTTAAACAAATCGTTAATATCATAGCTAAAATTTTTCTCACTGTCATTAACCTCCTTTGTCTTTAATTATAGCATAAACCCAAGAATTAAGCAAGATATCATATGTTTCGGTCGTTCGAATCCACCTTGACGGAGGTTTTATATTCGTCTGCGTAGCAGACGCCGAAGCATTTAGATGTCAAGTTTATTTCAAATCAAAATCACCGTTTTTTAACCGTCTTTTTAAATCTTCAAAAATTTTTTCATCCTCTTTCGTTTTTGGTAATTCTGATTTCCCGTATTTTTTAACATATTCTTCTTCTGCTGTATCGTCTAAAACCATATATAATATTTCTTCGTTCAATTACTTTTCTCCTTTAATTTTATAGTTTTTAGTGAAGCGCAAGGCTTTGCCTTGTGTGAAGTTATGGCTTACGCCATAGTGAAGTATTGTGCTACGCACAAAATGAAGTTAAGTGTGCCACCCACGCCCGCAGGCACTTCACTTGCCGAAGGTATACTTCACGCACCGAAGGTGTGCTTATCGTGCCGCAAGGCACACTTAGTTCCACCAAACAAAAAAGACACCCTGAAGGTGTCTTTTTTGTTTGGCTGTTGCGAACCATTTAGATGCCACTTTCTTTTTTGAAAAAACAAGCCGAAATCATCGTAATTTTATTATTTTTTCAAAAAATTTTTTCTCTTGGTCATTAAAAACTAATTCTTGTTTTGGTTCTTCGCCTTTGACTTCAAGACTTGTGTAAAATCGCAGAAATTTTCGATAGTCATCCTGTGACATTTCAATTTCCGTAGCTCTGCGAAATCGTTGTACCACAAGGTAATCTTCGGTTGCTTTTTTAAATGATTTCCATTCGTTTTCTTCTTCCAATTCTGGATGGCGATATAAGTGTTTATAAAATTGTTTCGCTAAATGATAGAAGTCAAATCTTTTTAATATGAGGTGTTGAGATGCTCACATATTTCTCGCATTGATAGCCAGCGTTCCACTGCCATTATTGCATCCCTGCCTTTCAATTATTTTTTATTTGATTTCCTCATATTTGATGTTTTTTCTTTCATTCCAAACATAGTCAACGAAGAGTTCCCAATTCATTTTGATTTGGTCAAAAACATCGATTTTAATATCTTGTTCGCTCTCCTTTGGCGGCCAAGGCGAGAGGATGATCTCCCACTCACACTTATGTCTTCCATAAATCTTTCGAAGGCAGTCCAGCCTTCAAGGTCACTAAATTCCCGAGGTATTCCGCCTACAAGAAATTCAACCTTTTTGTCAT